>JAVESN010000036.1:0-16212 GCA_034006575.1 Methanimicrococcus sp. | reverse complement strand
CCGTTTCAACATCAACCGTTTCAATATCGTCCGTTTCGGCTTTGGGCTTTTTGGTTGCAGCCGTTTTGGTCACAGCTGCTTTGGTTGCCTTTTTTTGGGTTGCAGCCTCTTTAATTGCAACCTTTTCATCGTCGGTTGTATTAATGGGAACAGTTTCGGTTGTTTGAACCGATGTTTTTTTGGCCGCGGGAATTTTCGTTTCGACCTGTAACGTTTTTTTTGAATCATCCATGGTTTTTGCAGGCTCCGCTTTTGAACTTTTTGTACTTTTTTTTGCCGTACTCTCTTTTTGTGTTGTACTCATATTCGTCTCCTTTGAATTTTAGCCTTTTTTTCAAAACAAAGAACCAAAGGGGAATCAGAGAGTTACTCATCAACGGGCGTAATCAAAATGATATTATTGCCTCTCAAAACAACGGATTTCAACGACCGCTCTTTTTGACCGTTAACGATTTCATAAGTGTCAACCAGATGCAAATTCATATAGTCATCAACAGTGCTGAGCGTGCCTTCAAGGAGATGGGTGTCCCCTTTCATTTCAACAAGAATACGTGACCCGACAATTTTTTGAACTTTTTTATTTGGGAACAAAATAATCCCTCTTTTTTGACTTGAATAAAAATAGGTATTATGCGAAATTAAATCTGAAATGAAACAAACAAATCATAACAGCATCTAAATTCAACATTCAGATTTCAATAATTACAGATTAAAGATATATGAGTTTTTCTAAAGATTTATGTGTTTTTATCTGTTTGATATATTTTTTAAGCGTATCCGTCTAAAACCGTTCGGTCATCCGCCGTCCCTTTTGACGTATTTCCGGCACCGGATTGCCCTTTGATTTCACCGAATTTGCTTTCATACTCCTTGACGTTTTGCGTTAACCAGCGCGCCAACTCTTTTGCCGCAACGGGCGAGAGAATAAGTTCGGTTCCGATTTTTCGGTGAATCGTTTTAACGCCGTTTCTTTGACCCAGCTCGGGATCGTCATTGTAAAAACTGACTCGAAAATCATAGATATTATTAACGCCGATTGCCCCAATGGCGTAAAAACGTTTAAAATCGTCTTCCTTTGAAACTTCAATCACAATTTCAAGCGGCATTCCGGGAACAGGAGAAGCCTGCGGTTTATTTTTATTTTTCTCTTCCGTCATAAATTTATCCTCCGTTTCGATAATTCGTTTCGATAATTATTTGATAATTCGTTTCGATAAATATTTTGATAATTCGTTTCAATGCGAATAATAATACAAAGGGATTGTAATATTTTAACCCTTTTTATATTTATCACTTTACATTTTATCCGCGGATTTTTAATCTCAGATCTTTGGATTCTTTGGCAAGGGTTTCTTTTTTCATGGTTTTTGCAATGAGTTCGACCGCTTCTAAATTTCGAACCGCGTTTTCCAAGTATGAAAAAATATCGCCGACGTAAGCCGTAATTCCGTAATCGGCTTCAAGCGTCTTAATAATTGAAATCGGATCCATCCCCTTCATGCGAAGCAGTAAAATTTTTTCGGAAAACTTACGCTCGGCGCACCCGCAATAAGGAGATTCTTTGCAAGAACAAACAAACATATCGCTTGCGAAATTTAAAAGCGGCTTTTGATATTTCGGACTGAGCTCTCTTAAAACGGAGCCGTCAAATATAATATCTAAAAACGCCCCTTGAAAAACGCGCGACGGCAAATTCACTCTTAAATCTTTTGAGATTTGCTCGGCGTATTTGAAAGTCGCTCCCGTGAAAAATTCCAAATTGGTAATAATGCGAAGCGCGGAAATGCCGGCTTTAATCGAATCGACAATTAAAAACGTTTTTGAAACAGATAAGAAGTGAGCCGCGGCAATTTTCCCGAGATTGGTTTGACGGACGCTTTCTCCTTTGATTTCAATGAATTTAAACTTTTGAAGTTTGAGAAGCATGATTTTTTCATTCACGGACCCGAACATCAAAGATAAAATCTTAAACAAATCCGCTTTTGAAGATGTGACAGACACACAAGCCAACAATTCTTCCAATTGGCTTTCTTCATCAAAATTAAAATCATCTTCCAAAAGCGCTCCTTTCAAAAGAGCAAGCGCCACGTCTTCTTCGGTTTCTTTCGTTCCGGAAGAGTACGATTTTCCGGGAACCGGCATTAAAACAACAATGCCGCGATCATGATAATCCGGACGCCCCGCCCGCCCGCTCATTTGAAGAAAGTCCTGAACCGTCAGCCAATCAATTCCCATGGCCAAGGATTCAAAAATGACTTGAGACGCCGGAAAATCGACACCCGCCGCCAAAGCCGCCGTCGTGACCACCACCGGGATTTCCCCTCGACCGAATTTGGTTTCAACGATTTTTCTTTCATGCTGATTCAAACCGGCATGATAATAAGCCGCGTTCATCGGAAGCGCGGTTGCGATATTTTGGCAGCTGGCGCGGGAATTGGTAAACACAATCGTTTGCCCGCGATGTCCTTTCGATGATTTCATACCGTATTCGTCTTGAATCAATTGCGCCATCAATCGATTTTTTTCATGCTCTTGGACAAACAGCAAATGCCGGTCTATCGGAACCGGGCGATGCTCATAAATCACCAATCGCGCGTCCAGTTTTTCCGCGAACTCTTTCGGATTGCCGACGGTCGCCGACAAATAAATGAATTGTGCGTCCGGAACCGTATATCGAAGACGCGCGATTAAACCGTCCAATCGGTGGCCGCGCTCGGAATCGGTCAGCATGTGCACTTCGTCAATGACCACCGTTCCGACTTGCCCGAGCGCGTCGGCGTTTCCGAGCCGAAGCAAATGGTCGATGCCTTCATAAGTTCCGACAATGATATCCGAGTCCAGCGTTCTTTTCATAAGAGACGTTTCTTTGGTTTTAATCATCTCGGCGCCGATTCGAATGGAGGTTTTTAAGCCGATTGTGTCATAGCGCGTCGTGAATTGATCGTATTTTTGATTCGCCAGCGCCACCAGCGGCACCAGATAAAGCATTTTTCCTTTTTGAGATAATATATTTTCAACGCCGGCCAATTCTCCGATCAGCGTTTTTCCGGTGGCGGTGGCCGAGACGATCATTAAGTTTTCATTTTTAAAGAGACCCGCATCAACCGCGAGCGTTTGAACGGGCATCAAGTCTTTGGATTTTTTCAATAACAAATCTTTAAAGCGTTTGTGAATCGGCAAAGATTTAATCGGCGTTTTCTTTTCGTCTTTAGAAGAAACAACCGTATCGTATTTTGTCGTGGTTTCGTCCAAGCGGTCCGCGTTTAAAAGAGAAAGCGTTTTGTCGAAGTCTTTGGTCCGGTTCAAAACGCGGTTGAAAAAATCCATCGTGGAATCGCCCATGTGATGTTTAGAATTGCGAAGCGCTTTTTTGAGTTCTTCTTTGGCGCAATCGGGACAAATCATTTCGCGCCCGTATTTGACGGAGGCGGAATTGATAAAATTAAAGCGTTTATTCAACAAACAAAAACGGCATATTTTGACGCGCTCGTATTTGAGTTGAAACGCCAAAAGCATGTCCGTTAATTGACACTCTTTCTCAGGCGGCGTGTCTTTTGAAATGAGAATTCGGTTCACTTTTTTCAAAAGCTCGATAAATTCTTTGGATGAAACATACACTTCATCGGAAATCTCTTTTCCGTTTTGTTTTAAAACGCGGATTTTGTAAGGGCGATAGCCTGCCGTATTGTGTTTGATCTCCAGCTCGCCAAACCAAAGCGGCTCTTTTTTTTTATCTTCAATCACCATGACCGAGAACTTCTGTCCTTTTTCGGCCAAAACAATCCATTGCATTTGCTGTCTCAAAGTCGGTGGAAGTTTAAAAAGTTTTCATAAATTGAAAATATAATCGTTGAATTCATTTTATTTTTTATTTTGAGTTTTTGTTCGGATTAAAAAGAAGAAAGAAGACGATAGACAAAAACAAAAAAAGAAGAAAGAATACGATAGACAAAAACATAAAAAGGAGAAAAGGAAGAAAAAGAAGAAAAAGGAGAAAAGGAAGAAAAAGGAGAAAAGGAAGAAAAAGGAGAAAAGGAAGAAAAAGGAGAAAAGGAAGAAAAAGGAGAAAAGGAAGAAAAAGGAGAAAAGGAAGAAAAAGGAGGGATGATTTTTTTTCAAACCTTCCCCGCTTTTAAAATTTCGCAAACGTTCTCGACTTCTTTTAAGAATTCCTCTTGCGTGACGCCGTTTAATGATGCCAAATACATCGCGCCGCCCGCGCCTGCACCTTCTTTAATGGTTCCGCTTTCATATCTTTGAATTCCGGGAAGGTAGGATTTTCCAAATCCGGGATCGGAGATGTAAGCCGTAAAACCGATTTGTTTTCCAAGACCTTCGAAATTGGCGGTCTCGTCTTCTTTGACGAATTTTGTGGTGGCCAAGCAAACGTTTTTCAAATCGATTTGAAGATGTTTTAAAACGGCGAAAACGGAAGCCATTTGAGTTCCGCCGGCCATGATTATTTTCATGCCGGGTTTTTCTTCAAGGAATCCGGCAACCAAGCCGGCGACGGCGGGCATCATCGGGTCGCCGAAAAGTTCGACCGCTTTAAATGGGTCGTCTTTGAGGTCTCCGATTTTGATGTTGTTTTTCTCCATCGCGTCATTGACGATTTTCTCTTTTAAAGCGACCGGATTGACTTCCGCGCTGCTGCTGACTTTGGCGTCGTAGCCGAGCGCTTTTAAAACGCCCATCGCCGTCGTCGTTCCGCCGGGAGTGCTTTCTCCGATGACGGGGTGGTCGGTCAGTTCCGCCCATTTTTTTCCGAGTTTTTTAGAGTTTTCAAAAATCGCTTTCGGATTTATGACCGCTTTTTCAAAACGAATATCTCCGCCCGCATCCGCGTCAACGTTTTCCATCGGGATGGAGTCGTCCGGCAAAATCATAAGCCCGGCGTTGACGAATTTGTACGGCGTTTTCGTCAAATTGAGAGCCGAACGCGTGATTACGGCCGGTGTCGGCGTATCGTAAGGCGGCGTCATCGGCATGACGGGAACGCTGATTATTTCGCCCGTGTGCATCAATTCGCTGTCGCCGGCCGGTGTGTAAACCGTTAATTCCGCCGTTTTTCCGGCGGCCGAGACGCCCGGAATTTGAGACGTGCGCGTGTTTGATAATACGCAAATGTAAAGCGGTTTTTGAGTCTTCGTTTCCGGTTTCGGCTGTGTCCATGTCATTTTAATAATCCCCCTATCCTAAAAAAATTATAAAAAAAAATCACAAGTGGGATATAATAATGACATTTTGAAATATTAACTCTCCGTTAAATAAGATTGAGAAGAAGGAAAGTGAAGTTGAATCCATTTGATAAACTTACAAAAATTTTAACATATATTCCTCTTTTTATCAATCGATTTTGAGAATATTTGCAGCTTTAAAATATGAAAATTTAAAATATGAAAAGGAAAAAACGAAAAAAAGGAAAAAGCGAAAAAGAAAAAAGGGAAAAACTAAAAAAGAAAAAAAGGAAAAAGCGAAAAAGAAAAAAGGGAAAAGAAGTAAAAAGCGAAAAAGGAAAAAGTGAAAAAAGAAAAAAGGGAAAAGAAGTAAAAAGCGAAAAAAGGAAAAAGTGAAAAAAGAAAAAAAGAGAAATACAAAAAACAAAATCCCGACTCAACTCATATTCCGCGGATCTGTTTTCATGTATTCTCTTAAAACGGTTGTCGCGTAACTTCCTTTCGGCAATTTAAATTCAAGCGTCACTTTCGTTTTATTTTCAAAAAGGTCGTCGGATTCAACGATGACGGAGGGCTCGACTTCCAGGAGGATTTCTTTTCGAAGACCGCGGGAAGCCGTTTCGGGGAAGGCGGGGGATTTGAAATGTTCGGCGGTAAAACCGGTTTCTTCAATGAGGCGGCGCTCGATTTCGCCCGGGATTCCGTCGGCGAGCGGGGTATCCGATCCGAAAAGCGGCGCCGTGACAAAAGCGCGCTTTCGCTTTAAAAGAGCGTTGATGCCGTCGATGTTGTCCTCATCCACCTTTTCCAAACGGTTCGGGTCCGGCGTGTTCTCTTTTGAGCGATAACAAACGATGTCGCCGACAACGGCTTTGTTTAACAAAAGACCCGCTTTTAAACGCTCGCAAATGATTTTGTTGAACAATTGAGATTGGTAAGCGTGAATAAACAGGGTGTAAAGATTTTTAGGCAAAATCATAAACGCGCCTTTAAAATCCCCGGGATGCGCGATTAAATGATTTAAAAGCGCTTTTTCATGCCCCAAATGCGCGGGCATTTTTAAAACGCCGCCCTTAAAGTCGCCCGTTTCTGCGATATAGCAGCGCGCTTTTTTTGTTTCCTCCGGCTCGTTCGGATAAACTTCGGAAATGTAGCGCATCAACGCTTTTTCCAAATCCCCGCTTAAAATGTCGGCGCCGACACGATGCGTCACCGGCCGTTTGGCGCCAAACCGCTGAATCCCGAAAAAATTCGGAACGCCACCGGCTTTTAAAATCTCGGCGGTGGTTTGCTCGACGATTGCTTGGACTTCACTTTCCGGCAAATCGATGTTTCGAACAACGATTTTAAATTCGTTTCCGACCAAATCCCCCAACCCGATGGGTTGCTGCGTTCGACCCAAAACACGAACGGAAACGTCCTTTAAATGAACGTCCCCGACGGCCTCCTTTGTGACATCGTAAAGGCTCATTTTCTGAACCGTAACGGCGCGCTTGTCTTTTGTCCCGGCGTACGTGATTCTTTTATGGCTGATCCCGAGAGCGGCGGAATACGCTTTTAAAAAATGGTTGGTGTCCCAATTCTCTTTGGTGACTTCCACCATCAAATATTTTTTGTTTTTATCAATCACATCATTCTCTTCATAAGGATAATTTGAAATTTCATTCACGAAAAAATCCTCGGATTGATATCGAAGGAGGCCAAAAACGCCCGGCGTCGATGTCGAATAATAATGAATTCCGATTTCTTTTTCCAAATCCGGAACTTGAATTGTTGTCATAATTTTTACCGTTTCCGCTTTATATTTTTATGAAATTTTCACTTAAAGCATTTTTTCACTTAAAGCATTTTTTCACTTAAAGCATTTTTAAATGTCCCGTGATTTTATCAATTTTTTCTTCCTGCGCCGGACCGATTCCGAGAACCGTAATGGTCCCGGGAGCGATTTCCGTTCGCCCGGCATCCGTAATCAACGCCGTTGAAAGTCCTTCCCGTCTCGCTTTTTCTTTTAATTCAAAAAGCTCCTGAACGTTTGCGGCTTTTAAAACGACTTTCTTTTGCCCGCCCGCTTTCCAGGCGTCCAAATCTCTCTTGCCCGCCCACTCCGCCGCCGAGACCGCCGCGTGCGCCACTTGAACCGCCAACTTCCCGGGAGTGAGTTTTAAATCCGTTCGCATAACGATGCATTGTTTGTATTCGCTCATATTTGATTCCTCTGAATTATAAATCCAAGTCTCTCGAAATTCAAATACATTTCTGAACAAATTAAGTCATAATATTTATAAAGATTTAGATGCATATATCCATTATTATTCAGTTTTTTGCAAAAAATGTGTAAAATTTAAGAAAATGTGTGGCGAAATTATGATCATTGAATTCAAAATCAGAAATTTCCTTTCTATAAAAGAAGAACAAATTCTTAGTTTCGAAGCGGATAAAACAAAAAAATATAATGATTATTTAATTATCAAAGCCGGAAAATACAATCTGTTAAAGTTAATTGCAATTTGCGGACCCAACGCCTCAGGAAAAACAAACATAATTAATGCTTTTGAAGCTCTTCGAACCTTGATTGTCGGGTCCGGAGATATTCGAATATTTCAGTATCCGCCTTATTTTGCAGCAGACCCGATATATAATTCCGGAAATACAGAATTTAAATTGGATTTTTTGATAGATGATAACGAATCATATGTACGGTATAGATATGAAATATCATTTAATTATTTAAAAAATATTATAAATTATGAAAAACTCGAATATTTCCCGTCTCAGAAACCTGCTTTAATTTACGAACGAAAAGTGAATACTTCCAACGGGAGAGGATTCGAATTAAAAATACCCGGAACAATGAGATTAAAAAAAGCGGAAATGGATGCAATAAAAGCAAATACTTTTGAATATACAACGATTCTTTCTGTATTTCAAATCATAAATCCTTTATTTCCGCAAGCTAAAAACGCATTTACTTGGTTTAAAAATTCAACATTGCCTAAAATTACACCGCAAACTCCAATCATGCAGGGAGCCCTCCAATATTTTGAAGAATCAACAAAAAGAAAAAAATTCTTAATCGAATTTTTAAAAAATGCGGACATCAATATAACGGATTTATCAATTTCCAAAATTGAAGAAGATGCTCCTGAAGAAATGGCAAATATTTTAAAAAATATTAAAAACACACTTCCACGAAAAACCCGGCCTGAATTTTCGAATACAAAAATAACTCGATATGATACTCATTTTATTCATAAATCGAATAATAACGGTGTTGAAACATCTTATTCTTTGCCTTTGAGTTCCGAGTCCTTAGGAACTTACAGAATTTTTGAATTGGCTTACCCGATGTGGTTGGCAGTCACAGGTTCTAAAATATTAATGATTGATGAAATCGAAAGTTCTCTTCATTTAGAAATGGTAAAATATATTTTACTTGTATATTTAATGAATTCAGAAAAATCGCAAATGTTATTTACGACTCATAATTTAATGTTAATGGATTGGGATGTAATGATAAATGATTTCATTTGGTTTACGGAAAAAGACGAATCCGGTGAAACGATATTATATCCTTTATCCAGTTTTAACGGATTAAACCGGCAAAAGATATTAAAACAGTATATGGCCGGTAATTTCGGTGCTTTTCCAGATATCTATCAATATAAATTTGATTTAAATCGTTTATAATAAAAATGAGGGATGATACTGTCCAAAAATTTTAAAATGCGAGACCTTCGGAAAAAATATTAATTATTGGGGAAGGTGACTCCGAAAATGCATATTTTAAGGAGTTAAAATCTCAGCATAATTTAAAATTTCATATTAAACCGGAATTGCCGAGTTCATCCGATTATAAAAGTATATTTAAAAAAGCAAAAGAAAATATAGATGTTTATGAATGTGTTTTTTGTTTGATTGATTTAGATCATATATTAAACAGCGATAATTGTGAACAAAATTATGAAAAATATAAAACCGAAAAAACAAAATTAAGAGAGAAATTTCCATCAATATTTATTTTTGAATCTTGTCCTTGTTTTGAAATATGGTTGTTTTTCCATTTTGATGATAAATCCCAACCGGTTGAAACATATTGCAAAATATTGGTTGAAAAGAAATTAAAGAAGTATTTACCTGATTATGATTTTAATAAAAAAGCAGAAAGCATCAAATCCGCTTATTCGGAATTGCAAAAAAGACAAGCTTTTGCAATCCAAAAATCAGAAGAATACCGAAAAATTCGAAAAATCAAAATAGATAACGGCGATTATAACGAATCGAATTGCCCGATATCGTTTACAGAAATTGATTTGATTTTTCAAAAACTATTGAAAGATAAATAAAAAAATTATTTCAAATGAGTTTATTTTGTTTTTAAAATCTCTTTTAAATAAATCCAAACCTTTTCCGCCGCTTTTAAATTCAGCGTTTCGTCCGGCGTGTGCGCGCCGAAAATGTCGGGACCGATGGAAAGCATGGGCATTTCCGGAAACAGGCGGCGAAAAACACCACATTCCAAACCGGCGTGAATGGCCGTTACCCGCGCTTCTTTTCCAAACGTTTTTTTGTAAACGTCGCCGCAGTTTTTAACGAAATCGGATTTAAAATCAGCTTCCCAAGGGTGATACGTTTTCGTCTCTTCAAATCGGAAATCATGCGAATTTGAAAAGGTTTTCAATGCGTTGATATTTTCATTTAATTTCTTCTCATCCCCGGAGCGTAAGCTGAACATGATTTCCACTTCTCTTTGAGAGAAAATTTTAATTTTCGCGTCTCTTTGGGAATCTTCTTTAATTTCCGTTTCTTTTCGGGAATCTTCTTTAATTTCCGCGTCTCTTTGGGAATCTTCTTTTAGCTCATGCGTTTTTAAGACGGCCAAATTGCCGGAAACCAAAACCAAATCCGATATCTCGTTTGACATTTCAAAAACGCCGTTTGGAATCGCGCTTAAAAAATCAAAAATATGCGCCGTGTCTTTTTTAGAAAAAACCGATACGGATTCCTTTTTTAAAACCGATAAATCGAAACGAAAGGCGGCGTCATTAAACGCATCGTCCGAGAGGATTTGGGAAATGTAATCCGTCGCTTCTTTTTCTAAATCTTTAAGAGAAAAATCCGATACGAACGAAAGGGTTGCTTGTCGCGGAATCGTATTGGAAGCGGTGCCCCCTTTGATTTGAATCAATTTGAACGAACGATTCGGATATCGATTCAAAAGCCGTTTTAAAAAACGAACGATGAGAACGTTGGCGTTTTCACGGCCGATATGAATATCCGTTCCGGAATGCCCGCCGAGAAGCCCCGAGAAAGAAATATGATAAGCCGCCGATTTCGACTCGGATAAAATTTCATTTTCAAGATTAAAAACCCGTTTGAAATGAAGCTGCGTTCCGCCGGCACAACCGACGATAATCGTTCCTTCCTCTTCGGAATCCAAATTGATCAAAAAATCGCCGGAAATAAAATCCGCCAAAAGCCCCTGCGCGCCGGTTAAACCGACTTCTTCGTCCGTTGTAAAAAGCAATTCCAGCGGCGGACGGGGAATAGTATCGGATGCGGCAAGCGCCAGCATATAAGCCATGCCGATTCCGTTGTCGGCGCCAAGAGTCGTTTGCTCGGCTTTTAAATAAGGAACGCCTTCGCGCGTGAAGTATTGGAGTTTTAAGCCGTCCGTTTTAAAATCGTGAGGGGAGGATTCTTCTTTTTCGCAAACCATGTCGGTGTGCGCTTGTAAAATCAAAGTCGGCCGGTTTTCAAATCCGGAAGAAGCCGGAACGGAAAAGGCGACGTTGTTTAAAGAATCGCGCCGGGATTTCAATCCCCTGTTTTTTGCGAATTGTTCAAGCCACGACGCGATTTTCTCCTCATGAGAAGAGCAGCGCGGAATTTTGGAAATTTCTTCAAACATAAAAAGAACCGTTTTAAAATCCGCCGTCTCCCCTTTAAAAAAAGAGCCGCCGGATACACTCGCATTCGTTTCCATACGTTTCCCTCATAAATTAAAAGAAATCTCAAGCGCCTCTTTTAAGATTTCCAAATTTTTTAAATCCCCTTTTTGCGTGATTTGTTCGATGTAAATTTTTCGTTTTTTATTTTTCGGCTCCCTGTCTTCGGGTTTTAAAAGAAGGATTTGCCCGATTTCAATTCCGTTTCCGATTCCTGTGACGGATTTTAAAACCATTTCCCCGGAAAGCGAGTCCGGAAGAATTAAGAAATTCACCTCTTTGACGGCTTCTTCAATTAAAATCGTGTGATGTTTTGCAAAAATACCGTCCTTTTTTAATTTTCGCTCCAAAGCTTCGGCGTCTCGAAGCGTTTGATCGACGATTTTATTTCGTCCCAAATCCCCGCAGCGCCCGCCCGATATAATTCCAATCGACGGCCGAATTCCGAGTTTTTGAATCACAAAAACCCCGGCTTTTGCGCAAAATTCCAAGTCGTTCAAATTTTTAGAAACGGACGGACCGGACGGCGCCGAAAACAAAAGTTTATTTTTATTCGTTAAAAAAACGGAGAGGCGAAAAATATCAGAAACCCTCTCTTCCTCTTTGATTTGAGAATAAACATCATAATCCGGGCGCCCCCCGAGAGAAATAATTTCAAAATTTGAATTCTCGGAAAAACCGGACGCCACGCTTGACGGGAGAGTGAGCGTTGAGTTCGATATTGGATTTTGAACGGAATTAAAATCAGACACCGGTTCGAAATCCAAATTTTGACTCAAAGCGGAATTTAAATTTGAATTTTGATTTAAAAGCGGGAAAACGGATTTTGAAATCATCATAATCTTGTCACAAATCGTTTTGAAATAAAAGATTTTGAAATATATGGTTTTAAAATAAATGGTTTTGAAATAAACGGTTTTAAAGGTTATAAATTTTCGATACGAATACTTTCACTCTTTATACAAAGCATTAACTAATATATTTATCATAGTTTGGAAAAATAAACAATACGCTATTTCAGATTTAAATTTGATTAAAAGATTATTGAAGGAGTTTTGGAATGGAAGAAAACGATAAAACCCCGATTGCTCAGGAATTGGCGAAAAGGCAAAAATCAATCAGTGTCGCCGAATTTTTTGAAAAGAACCGGCACATTCTCGGGTTTGATTCGGCGCCGCGGGCTTTAATTACCACGGTTAAAGAGGCGGTTGACAACGCTTTGGACGCGTGCGAAGAGGCGGGTATTTTGCCGGACCTTTTGGTTGAAATCAGCCGGAGCGACGGAGATTACGTTCATATCGTCATTGAAGACAACGGACCCGGTATTGTCAAAGAGCAAATCCCCAAGGTTTTTGCGAAATTGCTTTACGGATCGCGTTTTCACGCGTTAAGGCAAAGCCGCGGCCAGCAGGGAATCGGAATTTCCGCCGCCGTTTTGTATTCTCAAATCACCACCGGAAAAACCACAAAAATCATATCAAAAGTCGATTACAAATCGCCCGCACATTATTATGAATTGATGATTGACACGACCGCAAACGAGCCGTCCATATTGGAAGATAAAATCGTGGATTGGCCAAACGCGCACGGAACGCGAATCGAAATCGAAATGGCCGCTTCCTATGTCAAAGGCCGAAAACAATCCGTTTACGAATATTTAAAATCAACCGCCATCATCAATCCTCACGCGCGCATTCGATTGGTGGAGCCGGACGGAAACGAAATCTTTTTTGAGCGCGCCACGGATCAGATTCCCAAAAAATCGGAAGAAGTGTTGCCGCATCCGCACGGAATGGAACTCGGAACGTTGATGAAAATGCTGCAAAACACCGACCGTCAAAAGCTGGCGCCGTTTTTGCGCTATTCTTTTTCTAAAATCGGCCTTCAAACGGCGGAAGAGATTTGCGACGCGTCCGGATTGGACCGCGAGGCGGACCCGCGTTCTTTGAATCGGGACGATGCTGTGAAACTGTTAAACACGTTTCAAAAAATAAAAATATCGGCGCCGTCGACAAGTTGTTTGTCCCCGATTACGGAGGATTTAATTTATCAGGGGTTAAAAAAAGAATTCAGCGTCGACTTTATCGCCACAACTTCTCGAAAACCGGTCATTTATTCCGGAAATCCGTTCGTCGTTGAAGTCGGCGTCGCTTACGGCGGAAATTTCCCCAAAGAAGAAAAAGCGCAAATCATGCGTTTTGCCAATCGCGTTCCGCTTTTGTATCAACAAGGCGCCTGCGCGACAACGCACGCCGTTGAAAAAATCAAATGGAAGCAATACGGCATCAGCCAGCCCGGCGGGAGCGTTCCGTTCGGCCCGTTCGTTCTTTTAATTCACGTCGCCTCCACAAACGTGCCGTTTACATCCGAATCCAAAGACGCGATTGCCGACATTGACATTATTCAAGAAGAAACGGAATTGGCCGTCAAAGAGGTGGCGCGAAAATTAAAAACCTATCTCGGAAAACAAGGGGATTTGGCAAAGCGCCGCGAAAAGGAAGTGATTATTACCAAATTGTTGCCGCAAATGGCTGAAAAAGTGGCGGCGATGACGAACCGCGACGTTCCCGACATTCGCCCGGCCGTTGCCAATATTATGGGAAATCTTTTGGTCCGGCAAACCGTGGACGCCGGATCCGGCAGCCAATCTCATTTGAATTTCGTGTCCCTCATCGTTCGAAACTACGGAACGGCTCAACGAAAATTCAAAATGCATCAAATTTTGCCGTGCGAAATCAAATCGCCCAGCCCGCCGCCGACAACGGTTGTCCCTCTGGGAAATGAGTATGATTACATTTGGGACGTCACGATCGGAGCGGGCGCGTCAAAAGCGTTTCGATTCACATTGGACGGCGCGGACGACAACGAATTGGCGAATTTAAACGAAGTGATTGTGGAAGGATTGGACGAAGAGGACGTCACGGGCGCAAAAGCTCTCAGGGAAATGTTTTGAGGTGAAAGAATGGTCCGCAAAAGTAAAAAAGAAACAGAATTGCCGAATAAGAAATCCGAAGAAGAGTTGGAGCCGGAATCGGAGTTTGATTTTGATTCCGACTTTGATTCCGATTTTGAAAGCGGATTTGATGATTTTGATTATGGAAGTGATTATGAAGACGAATCCGTGGAATATTTTTCAAAAACGGGTTATGCCGGGGACGGGGAAACGGAGGAGTTCGGCTCGGACGAGGACGAGGAGTTTTTGCCGCCCGAATCAGATTTGTTCGACAAGTCCGGGCACCTGATATCGATAATCGATGACGACATCGTGCCTTTAAACCGGCCGGCGGATTTGAATTTTGATCGGAATTCGGAGGAGTATAAAAAAAGGGTCGCCGATAAAAAGATAGAAAACGATAACTGGACCAAACGAAAATTAATCGGGTTGGCCGAGACGTTTTACGATCAATTTAAAAACGGGCAGGTTCCGCATGTTTTAATGCCGTCGCGGACGAAAAAGAATTTGTCTTACAGCGATGAAAGCGAGGTTTGGATTTACGGGGATATCGAAAGCGAGCGTTCCGCAAAAACCGTCAAAGGCGCTCATCAATTGCTTCGAACGGTTTTTGTTTCCGATTTCGTTTCCGCGGAGCATTTGACAAACAACCGCAGCTCGACGTTAAGAGAATTGTATTATATCTCGGAAGGCTGGGGCGCCGCCAAATTCAACGCGCAGTCGGAAAGCGACCGGTTGATTGAGGATTTGGAAATCATCACGGGCGCGCAACGCGAATTTTTCCACGTTCGCCCGGAAGAGGACGGCGCAACCCTGTACGGCCCGCTTCTTCTTCGGGAGGAAACGAAGCGCGGCTCTCGGGACATTCATTGTCAAAAAGACATCGGCGAGGGCGGGTATCAAATTCCGTTTAATGTGGAAAACATTGAATTTTTAGACCATGACGCGTCCATGATTGTCGCCGTTGAGACGGGCGGTATGTACGCGCGTTTGATTGAGAACGGATTTGATGAGAAGTATAACGCGATTTTGGTTCATTTAAAAGGGCAGCCGGCCCGATCCACGCGCCGCATCATTCGCCGGATGAACACGGAGCTTGGGATTCCGGCAACGGTTTTTACGGACGGCGACCCGTGGTCTTATCGTATTTTCTCGTCCATCGCCTACGGCGCCATTAAAAGCGCGCACCTTTCCGAATACATGGCGACGCCTGATGCGAAATTTATCGGCGTTCAGCCGTCCGATATCGTGGAATACGAATTGGCAACGGACAAACTCTCCGAGCAGGATATCGCGGCTCTTCGAAGCGAGCTTTCCGACCCGCGTTTTGCCTCGGATTACTGGAAAGAGCAAATCAATTTGCAAATTGAAATCGGCAAGAAAGCGGAACAGCAAGCGTTCGCCGGGAAGGGTTTGGACTTCGTGACGGAAACGTATTTGCCGACGCGTTTAAAAGATCTCGGAATAATCTAAGCGAAACATTTCGGGACGCTCAAATTCCAATCAAGCCGGAATTGAAAAATAAATTAAATTCCGGCTTGGTTTCATTTTTCGTTTTTAATTTTTATGAATAATTTCCTATTTTTCCGGTTTTTATTTTCCGGTTCTTATTTCAGGTTCTTATTTCCGCTTCTTATTTCAGGTTCTTATTTCAGGTTCTTATTTCAAGTTCTTATTTCAAGTTCTTATTTCAGGTTCTTATTTCCGCTTCTTATTTCAGGTTCTTATTTCCGCTTCTTATTTCAGGTTCTTATTTCAAGTTCTTATTTCAAGTTCTTATTTTCCAGTTCTTATTTCAAGTTCTTATTTTCCAGTTCTTATTTCAAGTTCTTATTTCAAGTTCTTATTTCAAGTTCTTATTTCAAGTTCTTATTTCAAGTTCTTATTTCAAGTTCTTATTTCAAATTCTTATTTCAAGTTCTTATTTCAAGTTCTTATTTCAAGTTCTTATTTCAAGTTCTTATTTCAAGTTCTTATTTCAAGTTCTTATTTCAAGTTCTTATTTCAGATTTTTATTTTCCGGTTCTTATTTTCCGCTTCTTATTTCAGGCTCTTATTTCATCTTTTTATTTCCGCTTCTTATTTCCGTTTCTTATTTCAGTTTTTTATTTCCGTTTCTTATTTCCGCTTCTTATTT
>JAVESN010000115.1:0-3718 GCA_034006575.1 Methanimicrococcus sp. | reverse complement strand
TTTTATTTTCCGGTTCTTATTTTCCGCTTCTTATTTCAGGCTCTTATTTCATCTTTTTATTTCCGCTTCTTATTTCCGTTTCTTATTTCAGTTTTTTATTTCCGTTTCTTATTTCCGCTTCTTATTTCCGTTTCTTATTTCAGTTTTTTATTTCCGTTTCTTATTTCCGCTTCTTATTTTCCGTTTCTTATCTCCATCCTCAATTTTATTTTTCATTTTCTTTTTTACCTTTCCTTTTATTTTTCAAATGTTTTTATATTTCTTCTTCCTTATTCTTTTTCAATGAAATCTCCTTTGAATCTTTCCGGTATTGAAGCTTTGATTTTGTCGGCCGCGGACAATCATGTTTCTGCGGTTTTCGGGGTTCCCGGGTCTCCGATGACGGCGGTGACGGAGTCTTTTATGAAGTCCCCTCGTTTTTCCGAATCGTCTTCTTGGTTTTCAAATGAGAAAATCGCTTTTGAATGGGCTTTGGGCTTTTCGTTTTCCGGGAAAAGGTCTTTGGTTGTCGTCAAGCATGTCGGTGTGAACGCTTTGTCGGACGCGTTGATGACGGCGACTGTTCACGGAATCGGCGCGGGGTTGGTGATTTTGGCCGGCGACGACCCGAGTTTGTCCGGCTCTCAAAATTCCCAAGACACGCGTTTTTTCGGGAGTTTGGCGGGCACGGCGGTTTTTGATCCGGCGACGCCCGATGAGCTTTTTCATTTTTTGGGACAAGCTTTTTTACTGTCCGAAAAAACAAAAGCGCCGATTTTAATTCGTGTAACGGAATCCGTTTTAAATCAAACGCAAACTTTTGTTCCGCCTTCTCCAAACCCCTGTGAGCCGGCGCGGTATGACCGTTCGAATTGGGCGTATCGAATGAAAGGAAGGTACCTGCGTTTTCATCTTTTAAATGACGAGTTGTTTCAAAAGGCGGCGGAAGAAAACTGTGTTTCCGTATCCTGCCGTTTTGATGAATCCGACGCCGATAAAAAAGAATCCGAATCCGTCGGAATTATCTCCTCCGGATTTTGCGCTCATTTGGCCGAATCGGCTTTATCGTCTTCCACGCCTCGTTTTTCCTTTTCCGGCAAGACCGTTTCTTTGTTAAAACTCGGTGTGGTGTCTCCGCTTCCGATTTCAAAGATTCGCTCTTTTTTAAAAAATCATTCTCGTGTTTTAGTGATTGAAGAATCCGAACCTTTTATAGAGGACCAAATTCGTGTTTTTGGAAATGTTTTGGGCAAACGGACGAAACATTTGCCCTTCGGAAATGTTTCTGCGTCGGATATTGTTTTTTCGTTGGAAAATATCTTTTCAGATTCCGTCGTTTGGGGTTCTGTCGTTTCGGATAAGGTCATCTCGGATTGCGTACAAAACAATATCGAGCGCGCGGTTGAATCTCTCCGGCGGTTGCCGGACGCGCCGTCTTATTTTTGTTCCGGTTGCGTTTATGAGCCTTTTTTTGAGATGTTGTCCGTCATTAAGGAAGAAAAAAATCTTTCGGTGACGGGAGATATCGGGTGTTCCATGTACGGCGCGGTGCCCCCTTATTCTGTGTCCGATTCGGCCGTGTCGCTCGGCTCGGGAATCGGAATCGGGTCCGGCGCCAATGCGGCAAGGTCTGAAAAGACGGTCATCGTTTCGGGCGATTTCGGTTTTTTCCATTTCGGATTGCTGAGTTTGACAGAAGCGATTGAAAAGAAGAGTTCGGTTTTGATTTACGTCATGCAAAATTCGGCGGCGGGAATGACGGGCGGGCAAAACGTTTCAAATCCGGAAAACATCATTCGCGGAATGTTATTTTCAAACGAAGAAAGCGCGGCTTTAAATTCGTTGAATGTTTTTCCAATCCCTCCGGATTTTTCAAAAAGCGTGTTTGAAGACTTGGCTTCCTTGAGCCGAAAAGAATTAAAAAGAGAAGGAATCTCCGTTATTTTGATTCAGTGGATTTGCCAAAAAAAGAAATGAATTTTTGAATTATTTTTATTTTTAAAACCGGAAAAATAAAGATGAAAATTTGAAAATAACCGCTTGAAAAAATAAAAATAGAAAATAACCGCTTAAAAAATAAAAATAGAAATTAAAAAAATAAAAAATTTAAGATAAAACGATTTGATTTTATTTTTCAAATTTTTCCGTTGCGTTTTTTCCGACGGGTTTGAAAACCAATCGGATTCCGCTGTTTTTGATGTATTCGCGGATGCGTTTTGAGGTGTGGGAAACCATTCCGCCGCTTGTCAAAATTAAGCAGTGGTTGCCGGCAATCGCGTTTAATATGGATTTATCGATTACGCCGGAGTTGCAAACCGTTTCGATGTTTTTGGCGTCGGCGATGTCTTTGCTTTTTTTGCCCATCGCGCCGATGAAATCGATTTCATATTTTTGCAGGATGTGGTCAAATTCGTCTTTTTCATACGCGTCCATGTCGTAAACGTAAATCGCGCCCGGTTTGAGGACGCGTCGGTTTAATTCAACGATGGCTGTGTCGTCGTCATTTTTGAATAAGACGCGGGAATTGACGGCTTCGTAAAATCCGTCTTTTGTAAAATCTCCGAACAGAACGCCTAAATTGACGCAGTCGCCGACTTCGGTTTCCGGGTTGATTTTAACGCGCATTAAGTCTACGGAACGAAGGGTTTGAACCAATTCCGGAATGTTTTTTGGCTGCCCGTTTCCAAAAACCAACCATCTTTTTTCAAGTTCTTTATAGATATCTAAAATGAACGGATTTTTTAACGCGGAATTTCGAATTTGTTCGTCGTTTGAAAAAACAAATTCCGGCGCGCCTTCGTCAATCAATCGGCTGTCCGATAAGAGGTAAACGTAATCCGACCACGAATAGGCCAAATCCACGTCGTGCGTGGAAATAATGATTGTTTTTCCGGTGTCGTTGAGCTCGTTTAAAATGTCCGTGATTTCATCGGCGCCGACCGGGTCTAAGTTGGAGAGCGGCTCGTCCAAAATAATAATGTCGGGATTCATGGCAAGGACGCCGGCGATGGCGACGCGTTTTTTTTGCCCGCCGCTGAGGTGATGTGGCGGTTTGTCTTTTAAAAGATGCAATCCGAAATGGTCCAGCATGTTGTTGACGATGGAAGTCACTTCTTCTTTGGGATATCCCAAATTCAAAGGGCCAAAAGCGATGTCTTGATAAACCGTCGGCGCAAAGAGCTGGTCGTCCGAATTTTGGAAAACGATGCCGACCGTTTTTCGAAGTTCTCGAAGTCCTGCCGAGTTGTAATTGATTTCTTTTCCGTTTAAAAGAACATGGCCGCTTTGGGGCTTGAGCGTTCCGTTCAGCAATAAGAATAAAGTCGATTTCCCCGACCCGTTTTTACCGACAAAAGAAACCTTTTTCCCGTCCGGAATTGAAATCGAAATATCGTCGATGGCCTTTGTTCCGTCCGGATAAGAAAAGATTAAATTTTTCGTTTCTAATTTCATAATTCATTCCCAAAAGTTTTCATTTTTTATTAAATGCCCGAATTGTATTTTATTTTATTTTATTTTATTTTATTTTATTTTGTTTTGTTTTGTTTTGTTTTTTAATTTTATTTAATATAATTTAATTTCAAAATTTTATTTTCCGCCGATTCCGAGTTATTCGGATTTAAAATTAAAATTAAAATTAAAATTAAAATTAAAGAGTTTCATTCCCTTTTTTCATTAAAAAAATTGATAATTCCGTGTGTAAATATAGATAAAAATTGTTAAAACGATAAAAACGCCG
>JAVESN010000042.1:0-15133 GCA_034006575.1 Methanimicrococcus sp. | reverse complement strand
TTCGGATTTAAAATTAAAATTAAAATTAAAATTAAAATTAAAGAGTTTCATTCCCTTTTTTCATTAAAAAAATTGATAATTCCGTGTGTAAATATAGATAAAAATTGTTAAAACGATAAAAACGCCGGACAACAAAACGTCTTGTGCTTTGATTTTATAGGAGGATTCGTAATAGGACAGTTTTCCGTCGTAACATCTTGAATTCATGGATAAGTAAAGGCGGTCTCCTTGTTCGATGGTTTGGATGAAGAGACTTCCGATGAGCATTCCGGCGGAATGGAGGGACGTTTTAAAATTTCGGTACCCGAATCTCATACTTTGAGCGGATTGAATGTTGAGCAAAAGGGAGAGAAAAACAAAGATGTAGCGATAAATCAGCATCATCAATTCGACAAATATGTCCAAAAATCGAATTCTTTTAAAATATGAAAAAACTTCAAGCATCGGCGTTGTCATGGATAAGAAAAATAAACAGGAAATACCGCTGACGGAGCGCGCAAAAACCAGCGCCGCTAAATTTGCGCTTTCCGTTGTGATTGAAAATGTCCATCGGTAAATAAAAACGGACCACAAGACGTTTTCACCTGAGGTAAAAAACAATAAAATCAAACAGCTGATAAATGAAAAGCCGAGAACGGATAAAAATAATTTTGAAAAAAAACGAATCGGAATCTTCCCGAAAAACAAAATCGCAAAAACCATGCAAGCTGCTATGAAAAACGGCAATAACGGGGTTGATGAAAGAAGGCCGGCCATCAAACCAAAAAAAACCAACAAAATTTTCAATGTCGTGTTTTTGTATCGAAGCGGGCTCATAAGAGCAATATCATCTAAATTTCGAACCAAACTCGTCACCGCAATTGAAATCTTTTTTATATCAGCCCAAATCTTAAAATATATTTGACAACGCTTTTTACAACAGGAATGTTCTTCAAAATAAAGGGTACGTGAGAGTATAAAACATTTACAAAATATTAATAGAACATTATTAAATCTTATGCGCAATGAAAAATTCTCATATTTATTCGATTTTAAAAAATAAACGTATTTAAAAATGTGAATAATGTTTAAAAGTATTTTAAAAGTATTTTAAAAATATCTAAAAAACGTTTTAAAAATATTTAAAAAATATTTAAAAAATGTTTAAAAAATATTTAAAAAATATCTAAAAAATGTTTTAAAAATATTTAAAAAACATTTTAAAAATACTTAAAAATATTAAAAGGGTGAAAATCGGATTAAAGATTTACACCTTTTTTGAATTTTCTTTTTTGCATTTATTCAATCCGTAATAATATCCGAAGAATAAACCGATAATCAGTGCGCCGATTGCGCCTTGAAGACAGAACAGCAAACTTTCGGTTTCTCCTCCCGGAGGCTCCCAAAACGGTTCAAACCACGGCTCGTAATCCGGATCGATTTCGCCGATTAAGTCTTCGGCTTCTCCGTCGGCGCCGCCGAATTCGGAATCAATTGTCATTGTTTGATAAACAAAAACCGCGCCAAAAATCAAAAGAACGGCAATTAAAATATATTCGACTTTTATAGACATTTTTTTCACCTCAGGCGTTGATGTTTGAGACGTGTTCTTCATTCAATGTGCCTGCTTTGACGAGGAAGTCGCCCTTAACTTTTGCGATGTATTTGACGGCGACAACGATGAGCAAACCTTCGATGATAGCCAGCGGGATTTGCGTGACTGCAAAAACGCTCAAGAAACCGGGCAAGCTTTCAAGGCCGAACGCGAGCGCCAATTGAATAGAAGTCATGAAATATGTCGCGAGGTCGGCAACAAAAGCGGCTAAAAAGACGGAGACGTACAAACCGAAATTTGTTTTAAAGAAGCTTGTTTTTTGGAGAATTTTATATAAACCCCATGCCAAAAGCGGGCCGAAAAATCCCATTGAGAAACAATTGGCGCCAAATGTTGTCAAACCACCGTGTGCTAAAAAGACCGCTTGGAACAACAAAACGATTCCCGATAAAACGGCCGTAATCGCCGGCGTGAATGTGACGGATGATAAACCGGTACCGGTCGGGTGAGACGATGAGCCTGTGACGGACGGTAACTTTAAACTGGAAAGCACGAAGATGAATGCGCCCGAAACAGCTAAAAGAGGCAAAACTTCACGATTCTTTCGAACCAAATTGTTCAATTGCCAGATACCGAAAATTAAAACAACAATCGTCAATACCCACCAAAAGGCAGCCCATAAGGGCGGAAGAAAACCTTCCATGATGTGCATAATGATAACACTCCTGTATTGAATTAACGTTACTAAAATAAATACTAAAAATACTAAAACAAATATTACACATTATAAATTTAATTTCACTGGCGTATTCAATGTTTACCAAAAAAATATTAATTCGATAATATTTAAACAAAAATCTCAACATTAAATACAAAAGAACCATATCTTTGTTTTAGGATATAAAACGCTTGATTTGAATAACATTTATTATCTTTTTTGGAAATGATTATTTTGATCTTTGGATTTAAAAAACATATTTATCCGTTTTTATTCATATGATAAAAACGCGATTCTCAAACGATGGTTGACAATAAAAAAAGGCGCCTCCAAAAAAATAAAACGGACGTTTAATTTTAAAATATTAAAATAAAAAATAAACGTGATTTTTATGAAATATTTGGGAGACATCCGCAAATTTCGCTTTTCGCGCGCGTCGCTTGCTCAAAATCAAAATTAGCGGGGCGGTATTTGAGATATTCAAAAACATCTTAAAAAAACGCCCGACCCGAGTTAAACCTCATTACAAAAAGCGAAAAGGAATCTTGTCGTCGATTTTTATGGCGGTTTTCGGGATTTAAAAAAACGGAAAAGGAACCGAACGGTAAACGAAAAAAAGAAACGGAAAACGGCAAATAAAAAGCGAATCGAGCCCAAACAGCAAAAATGTGACAAAATTTAAAATTTTAAAATAAAAAATAGATGTGATTTTTATGAAATATTTGGGAGACATCCGCAAATTTCGCTTTTTCGCGCGCGTCGCTTGCTCAAAATCAAAATGAGCGGGGGCGGTATTTGGGGTTTTTTAAAACATTTTAAAAAAACGCCTGACCCGAGTTAAACCTCATTACAAAAAGCGAAAAGGATATCTTATCGTTGATTTTATGGTGGTTTTCGGGATTTAAAAAAACGAAAAAGGAGCCGGGCGGTAAATGGAAAAAAGAAACGGCAAACGGCAAAAAAAGAGAAACGCGCCCAAACAGTAAAAATGTTGATCATTTTTAAATCATAAAATAAAAAACAAATATATTTTTATTGATAATTTTTGGAAACATCCGCAAATTTCGCTTTTTCGCGCGCGTCGCTTGCTCAAAATCAAAATGAGCGGGGGCAGTATTTGGAATTTTTTAAAATATCTTAAAAAAACGCCCGACCCGAGTTAAACCTCATTACAAAAAGCGAAAGGGTATTTTATCGATGAAGGAATCGGGCGGTTTTGGGGGACGAAAAGAATGGAAAGGGGAGAAATGAAGAAAGGATATAAAGGAACACTCAAATTTACTTGATAATATATTAAAATGGATGGAGGATTCCGAAATTTAAAGGAAAAGATATAAAACAAATTAAAAGGATTATAGTTCTTAAAAACAACAGAGAGAAATAAGATATGCCGGAGTTAATCAGTGTCACGGGGGGGCCGACCAAACCCGAAATCATTGCCGTTTCCCTTTTTAAATTGAACCTTTCGGACGGGGATGTGTTTGCGGATGTCGGGTGCGGAACGGGGTTGATTTCAATTGAAGCCACCCGTTTTGCCAAGAATTTAACGATTTACGCGATGGACGCGCGCGAGGTTGCGGTGAATGCGGCAACCGAGAATTTTAAGAATTTCGGGGTTCAAAACGCGCAGGTTTTTTTCGGGGAGTCTTCTCAAGTCATTTCCGAATTGGAAAAAGTGGATTGCGCGTTTGTCGGGGGAACGAAAAATATCACGGCGGTTTTAGACGCGCTGATTGAAAAAGGCGCGCGTTCCATTATCGTCAACGCCGTTCGAATCGAAACGGTTGTTCGCGTAATCGAGCACATGAAAAAACGCGGCATTTACGACGAAACCGTTCACATCATCGCTTCTCGCGGGGAAGAGCTGACCGGAGAAACCATGTTTAAGCCGGAAAATCCGGTCTACATCATGTCGGGAAAACAAAAAAAGCCGGAAAATGATTTTTGAACAACAAAAAATTAAAAGAAATCAAAAGAACCCGCAAAGAAAAGAAAACCGTATGAAAAACAACGAAAGATTTTATTACGTTTTATTACAATTATGTATATTTATTCTAACGATGTTTCCAAAAGAAATAATATAAATAATATGAACAACCCAACGAAATATTAATAATTATTCCGAATAAAATACCTGACGATCATACCTAATTATATCTTAACACCATAAACAATATTTCCAACATTATCCTAAATCTGACAATATCTTAACAATAATCTTAATAAAATTTCTAAATATTCCCAATAAAATTTCTAAATATCCTAATAAAATTTCTAAATATTCCTAATAAAATTTCTAAATATTCTTAATAAAATTTCTAAATATTCTTAATAAAATTTCTAAATATTCTTAATAAAACTTCTAAATATTCTTAACAATAAATCCTATGACTTACATATTGATTTTAAATTTGAATCGGTGAAACAAAAAATGTTGTACGGTATCGGTTTGGGTCCCGGGGACCCGGAATTATTAACACTAAAAGCGGTCAGAATTTTAAAAGAAAGCGTCAAAGTCTTTGTTCCGGGGGACATGGCGGCGGATTTGGTTCGCCCGCACGTGACGGAAGAGCCCGAAGTTTTGGATTTTCCGATGATTTATGATGAGGAAAAACTTAAAGAAATTTGGACGGAAAACGCGAAAAAAGTGGCGGAATACGCTCGAAAAGGAGACGTCGCTTTTTGTTTAATCGGAGACCCGAATTTCTTTTCAACCTTTACGCATATGAAAAAAGTGATGGCGGATGTCGCGCCGGACGTGGAAGTGGCGACCGTTCCCGGAATCAGCTCCATTACCTCTTGCGCCGCGCAAATGGGAGTCGCGGTTGAAACCTCTTTTGAAGTTCACGACGGGGTGTCCGACATCAATTATTTCATTCATTTAAAAGCGCGCCGCCCTCAGGAAATCATCGCGCACTTTGAAAAAGAAGGGTACAAAGACTTTATTTTCGCCGAGCGTCTGTTTTCTGACCGCGAAGTGATTTTGAAAGGAAAAGAAAATATTCCGGATGAAGGAAATTATTTCAGCATCGTTTACGGGAAAAAATAAAAAGCGGAGCTTTGGATATGGAAAAGAAAATTTATATTGTCGGCGCCGGTCCCGGGGATGAAAAACTCATCACCGTTAAAGGAAAAGAACTCTTGGAAAAAGCCGATTTGGTCATTTACGCCGGCTCTTTGGTGAATCCGAAAGTTTTGGAATACACAAAAGGGGAATGTATCGACAGTTACGGTTTGACGCTGGATGAAACCAATCAATTGATGGTGGACGCAATCGACGCCGGAAAAACGGTCGTTCGTCTCCACAGCGGGGATCCCGCGCTTTACGGCTCCATCGTCGAACAAACCGAAGAGCTCAAAAAATTCGGCATATCCGCCGAGCGCGTCCCGGGCGTCTCTTCCGTTTTTGCCGTTGCCGCCGCTCTTGAAACGCAATTCACGCTCAACAATGTTTCGGATTCTTTAATCATTACAAGACCCGCCGGAACGACGCTTGAAACCGACCAAATTCCGGAATTCTCGGAAATGGGCTGTACCATGGCGATTTTCTTGGGAACTCAAAAAATCGAAGAGATCATGGAAAAAGTGCGCTGTCCCAAAGACACGCCGGCGGCCGTCGTCTTTCACGCGTCTTGGGAAGACCAAGCCGTGATTCGCGGAACCGTCGCCGACATCGCCCAAAAAGTCAAAGACGCCGGAATCAAACGTTCCGCCATGATTATTATCGGCGATGTCGTGGATCCGAAAAACTACGCCAAATCTTATCTTTACGGTGTCAAACAAGGTCCTTTGGACTGATTCGGGAGCGGGAAGAATGGATTTGAAAATCGCCGTCATCACCTTTGAGCGCAATTTAGAAGTCGCTCAAAAACTCGCCGACCATTTAAACGGAAAAGTGATTCTTTACAAAAAGGGAATTTTCAAAGACATCTTCTCGGAGTTTAACGCCGTCGTCGCCGTTTTCGCAAGCGGGATTGCCGTTCGCGAAATCGCGCCGTACCTCGGAAGCAAATGGGAGGACCCCGCCTTAATCGTCGTGGATTCCGGATTGAATTTCGCGATTCCCGTTCTGGGCGGCCATCACGGCGGAAACGAAGTCGCGAGAAGAATTTCAGAGCTCGGCGCCGTTCCGGTGATTACGACGGCCACCGAGGTTCATCAAAAACCCTCCGTGGAAGGCATCGCCGAAAAACTCGGATGCGACGTTCGAAACCGGAAATCAACGATTGAGGTCAATTGCGCTTTGCTGGACCAAGAAGTCGAGATTTTGGAAATCAAAGGCCCGAAAATAATCGTCGTCGATGAAAACGTTTCCGTTTTGGTGAAACGAAAAGACGGCGCGACCGCGACGTTGGATGAAACGGATCAAAGAAAAGCGGAAACAAAGAAAAACGAATCAAAGAAAAACAAATCAAAAAAAAGTGAATCAAAGAAAAACAAATCAAAAAAAAGTGAATCAAAGAAAAACGGTTCAGAAAAAAGCGAATCAAAGAAAAACGATTTAAAGGAAAACGATTCAAAGAAAAGCAATTCAAAAAAAAGCGATTCAAAGGAAAATGATTCAAAGAAAAACGAATCACAAGAAATCGATTCAAAGGAAATCGGACGAACGAACGAATAAAAAACAAAATCGGGAATAAAGGATGATTGTCGGAATCGGTGCGCGCCGTGGCGTTTCAAAGGAGGAAGTGGTCGGCGCGATAAAAACAGCTTTATCGGAAGCGGAAGTTTCTCTTTGGGAGATTGATTTGTTCGCGTCTTCCGTTTTAAAAGAAAACGAAAGCGGTTTGATTGAGGCCGTTTCGGAATTGGGAAAAGAGATCCGATTTTTATCGGACGATGTGATTAATGAAAACGAGCCGGAATCGGCATCAAAGGCGGAAAGATTCGGACTCAAAGGAGTTGCCGAACCCGCGGCATTGGCTTTATCAAATCATAAAAAATTAATTTTTAAGAAAAAAGTGTATGGGAGAATTACGATTGCCATCGCAGAATGAGAAAAAAGGAAAATTGTATATTGTCGGAATCGGTCCCGGTTCCGTTGAGCAGTTGACGGTTCACGCCAGAGATGTGATTTTAAACGCGGATTACGTTCTTGGAAACGACACGTATTTGGATCAAATCGAAGAGTTGCTGACAACACAAAACGTTTATCGCAGCAGCATGGGAAAAGAAGTGGACCGCGCCAAAGAAGCGGTCAAATTGGCGGAAAACCATGTGGCCGTAATGGTCAGCGGCGGCGACGCGAATGTTTACGGCATGGCCGGAATCGTCATAGAAGTGGCCGAGAGCAACAACTTAGACGTCGACATCGAAGTCGTTCCGGGCGTCACGGCCATGCTCGCTGCGGCCAGCGTTCTCGGGGCTCCGGTTGTTGTAGATGCGGCAACCGTCAGTTTAAGCGATTTGCTCACGCCGTGGGAAGTCATTGAAAAGAGATTGGCAGCTGCTGCCGGCGCGGACTTTATCATTTCGCTTTACAATCCGAAAAGCCGTCAAAGAACGTCGAATTTTGAACGCGCGATTGAGATTATTAAAAAACACCGAGACCTTTCCGTTCCGGTCGGTTTAGTTAAAAACGCACTTCGCGGGGATGAGCAGGAATATATTGTCACGACTCTGGGCGAGGTTTTGGAATACAACGACTGGGTGGACATGAGAACCGCCATTTTAATTTGCAACAGCGACTCGCGCATTTGGAACAGTCCGAGCGGGGATCGTATCATTACGCCGCGCGGCTACCACCGAAAATATGAATATTAAGAGGGGAAAGAAATGGATACCAATAAAAAATACGGAAATTTGGATGAATTGGCCACCGTCACGATTGAGATTGACCGGGCCTTTGTGGATTCTTGCAACGATTTCGGCTCCGGGACCGATGAGGCCAAAACCATTTACATGAAAAGCCGAACGTATATTGAAAGCGTCGTCGGAAACAAAACGCCCGAAGACCGCATCCGCCAGCGTTGCGCGGTGGCCACTGGAGATATTTCCGTTGCCGACATTATGGAATTCCGGCATGACCCGATTCCGGCCGGAATTGCCGCGATTGAGTCCGGCGCTCCGATTTTTGTGGATATCAGTATGGTGAAAGCCGGTATTACGAAAATGGGGCACAACTCCGAAATCATTTGCGTTTTGGACGAAGACAAAGACGCGGAAATCGCGAAGAAATACGGCATCACGCGGACGTCCGCCGGATATTTGGCGGCGCGCGACAGATTAAACGGCTCCATTATCGCAATCGGAAACGCTCCATCGGCTGCGATTACGGTTTCGCGTTTGGTTGAGAGAGGATTAAAACCCGCATTGATTGTCGCGACTCCCGTTGGTTTTGTAAACGCGGCGGAGTCTAAGGAAATCATTCGCGACATGGAAACGCCGATTCCGTCCATAACGTGCGTCGGAACAAGAGGCGGAACGCCGATGGCCGTGGCTTGCGTGAATGAAATTATCGCGATTGCCAATGAAAAGAAAAAACAATAATTCTTTTAAATTGTTTTTATTTTTTGATTCCTATGAGAGATCCGGTCAATAATTTTGAAATTCCCGCGGAATGGCTTTCCAAAGCCGCGCTCCCGAGAGAGGAGATGGCGGATTTGGTTCACCGCGGTTTAATTGTGATTTTAGAGGACGGCTCTTATTTAAAACGCGGATTTACGACCGGAACGACGGCGGCGGCGGCGGCAAAAGCGGCAACGCTTTCTCTCTCTTCTGCGCGCGCGATTCGTTCCGGCGACTTGGTTTCCGTTCCGACGCCCATCGGGCTTCGCGCTGAGATGGAAATCGCTTACGCCAAAGACGGGGACGCCGGCGTTCTCAAAGTGGACAACGACCATGAGTCCGACATTACGCGCGGGACTCTTTTTTGCGCGACCGTCAAGGAGGTGGATTTAAATTCCCCGGATTTTCCGAAAGACAAAGCGGTTGACAATATTATCGTAACCGGCGGGCACGGCGTCGGAATTATTCGGCGCGCCGGTTTTGAAACGCGGGTCGGGGAATACGCGATTAACCCCAAGCCTTTGGCTCAGATTCGAGAAGCCGTCAAAGAAGGTTTGCGGGAAATCGGGCTTTACGAGACGGTTTGCGAGTGGGGGGAATACGCGCTTTTGGTGATGATTTACATTCCCGACGGCATTGAGCTCAGCCGTAAAACGCTGAATGAAAGAATCGGAATCGTCGGCGGCATTTCCGTTCTCGGGACGACCGGGTTCGTTGAGCCTTGGAACGATCATCTCGGGGAGATGAAAGACGTTTTGATTCAAGACGCCAAACGGTTGGTTCTGACAACCGGCCGCCAGGGGATGGCCACGTCCAGCATGCTTTTTCCGGGCTATGATATTATTATGGTCGGCAGCCGGATTTCAGAAGGCATCGACGCCGCCAAGTCGGCCGAAGAAATCGTGGTCTGCGGTCTTCCGGGCCTTGTTTTGAAATGGGGAAATCCGGATATGCTCAAAGACAGCGGTTTTGCAACGGTGGTCGAGATGCTTGAAAGAGATCCGAAACACGAGCGCTTGAAACAGGCTTTTGACATGTGCGTTAAAAAAGGAAAAGGTGCGAGAATCGTCGTGATTGATCGCGACGGGCTTGTTTTGATGGACAGCAAGGGCGAGTTTGATTATTTGATGAAAAATTAAACGATCCGTTTGATATCCATTCAATCCCAATCTGTTGTTAATTTTTTATCTCTTTTTAACATCTTTTTAATATTTTTTTATTATTTTTTTAATATCTTTTTATTTATATTTTCAAAAATAACTTTCTTTAAACTGTTAACGAATATTTAAAAAATATTTGTAATATAAAAGAACAGAACGAGGAGGCAACTATCCGGAAATTCCGGATCGTTCAAAACAAAGATGGTCGTGACATATCGCATTTGATCAATTTTTACAATTTGGATGTCATCCTCACCGTGAGTTTTAGCGTCAACGAAAGACCAAACCGTTTCATTAAGATCTGTCTTCAATCACGAAGTGCATAATTTTATTGCCCCGTCATTTGATAATAAACCAAACTCCGACAATTCCAAAAAAGCGAAAAACGAGTCCTTATCTATTTATCTTCATTTTATCATCATTTTTTGATATTTCATCGTATTCCGTTTGAAAACAGGACAGGGCATCCGCGGAAAAAAGTTCAGACTGTATTTGAGGAACTATATTGAAAATCCCAAATACGACCGCTAATTTTCGATTTTTTTTGTGAGCGATAGCGAACAAATAAAATCGGAAATTTGCGGATTCACACCATAAATATCAAAAAAAATAACAGTTTGTTTTTTCTATTTTAGTTTTTTAAAAGGGATAGGATAGTTTCACTGTTTGGCGCGGCGTTTTTTTATTGTACTTACTGTTTGTTTTTGCGTTTACAGTTTTGGTTGCCGTTTGCATTTTTACTTTTATTTTTATTTTTACTTACTTCCTGCATCTGCATTTTTAGTGCCGCTTGCATCTGCATTTTTTTAATACAGCCGTTCGTTCTCACGAACGTGTGTCAGAAATCAAATGTTTCCATTTCGACCTGCTTTTTTGCAAAATCTTTTCAAATACAATCAACAAAACGTTCCTCTTTTTTTATCATAACTTAAAAAATCGCTTCTCGTTTTCGCTGTTTGGTGTGGCGTGTTTTTTGTTGAAATGCCGCGACTTGTTTTTATTTTTCAGTTTTGTCAACGTTTTTAGTTTGCGTTTGCATCTGTATCAAAATGTTTTCAAAAACGATATTTCTGATTTTGCGTGTATTTCATTTTTAAAATAGAAGATAACCCATTGCTTTTCAGAAATTGTGCAATACTCCATTGAATTCAGCAGAATTAAATATTAATATAAATCTCATTTTTCCAAGTTTCCCGATATTTAAAAACATATTTGAATGAAAACAACGCTCATTCAAATAAAAAATAAATCAAAAAAATCAATAAAATCGGGAGAAATTTTATGAAACAATCGGCAGAACTTCAAATTAAGAACAGCACCGCGGAATTTTTAATTTTCACATCTCAATCCGGTAAAAGCACAATTGAAGTCCGTGTCGAAGAAGGAACGGTTTGGCTGACTCAAAAGTTGATGGCGGAATTGTTTGATGTTGAAACACCTACAATCAATGTGCACCTTAAAAATCTTTATAATTCCAAAGAACTGAATGAAGAGGCAACTATTAGAGATTTTCTAATAGTTCAAAACGAAGGCGGCCGGGACATATCGCGTACAATCAAGTTTTACAATCTCGACGCTATCATCGCCGTCGGTTTTAGAGTCAACAGCGAACAAGCCGTTTCATTCCGGCAATGGGCGATTCAGGTTCTTCGAGATTTTTCGCTTCGCGGTTATGTGATTGATAAAGAAAGAATGAAAAACGGCAGCTTCTTAAACGAATCTTATTATGACCGGCTGCTTGATGAAATTCGTGAAATTCGAGCAAGTGAACGCCGCTTCTATCAAAAAATCACCGATATTTATGCAACGGCGATGGATTACAATTCTCATTCGCCGACAACCAATAATTTTTTTGCATCCGTTCAAAATAAACTTCATTTTGCGATTCACGGAAACACAGCCGCCGAACTTATTATGAATCGCGCCGACAGCGAAAAAAATCATATGGGTTTAACAACATGGAAAAATGCACCCGACGGAAAAATTATCAGAAGCGATGTTGTCGTCGCTAAAAATTATCTGACAAATGACGAATCCAAACAAATGAATCTCATTGTTTCGATGTATTTGGATTATGCCGAAATGCAGGCCAAAAAGAAAATTCCGATGACCATGCAGGATTGGGCGGACAAGCTGAATGCTTTTTTAAAATTCAATGAGCAGGAAGTTTTAGAAGAAAGCGGAAAAGTGACTGCGGAAATCGCCAAAGCTTTTGCCGAAAGCGAGTTTGAAAATTTTAGAGTTGTTCAAGATCAAGAATATGAAAGCGATTTTGACAGAATGATTCGGGAAAGCCGAGGGGAATATTTGATTGAATGATTAAGATATCTTTTAAAAATATGCGGGCGGTCGCCTCATTCTTTTCATTTTTTAGCAAGCGTTATATATTTTTGATACGTTGATGTTTTAACAGTGCTTGTGATGCCGTCTTATTATTTAATTAAAATCGTAAGGAAAATACATTCTGAGGAAACGCATTCAAGCCGTCGTTTAAATATTTTTAATTTTTCTTAAAAAATGGAATAATTTTCATGTCAAACGATCAAAGATTATTTCCGGCGTTCTTGCTCGGTTTTTTGGGTTTTATTTTAGCGGCTTGGAATGTTTATCTCATTTTATCAAGCGAGTCCGATTCTTTTTTCAGTTTTAAAGGACAAGTCGTTTTTATTGTCGCGGGTCTTATTTTAATCGGTTTTGCCGTTTGGCACGTCAAAGGAAAAGAGTATTCCGATATTGAAGACGTTCAAAATGAAACGTTGGAAATCGAATGGGAATTTGATGATCCGTCGGATGAGATGGGTGAGACGGATGAAAATGGTGTGAATGATGAAAAATATTCGGACGGAAATGATGAAAACCAATCCGAATCAGATATGAAACAAGAACAAATTCAAGAGGAATAAAAATGATTGTCGTCGGTGTCGGCGTGGGCCCGGGAATGCTCACGGAAGAAGGAATTGCAGCGATTAAAAACGCTTCTGTCGTTTACGGCTCCGGCCGCGCTTTGGATTTGGCTAAACCCTACATCCCCAAAGAGACGCCGATTGATACGATTAAGGATTATAAAAATATTCATTTGCTCCCCAAAGACGCGGTTATTTTGTCAACCGGTGATCCGATGTTTTCGGGTCTCGGGAAATTCGCAACCGAAAACGATACCGTGATTCCCGGCATTTCTTCCTTTCAAATTGCTTGTGCGCGTTTGAGAGTGAATTTGACGAATTTTTCGTGCGTGACAGCTCACGGGCGAAAGGAGATTGATTCGGCAAGAGAGGAATTGATTCGCGAGGTGACGTTCGGGAAAAACGTTTTTTTGTTGCCGGATGAAAAGTTCGGGGCGGTTGAGGTGTGTGAGGTTTTGGCGGAACTTGGGGTTTTGGCGGATGTTTATTCTTTAGAGGAACTCGGGTATCCGGAGGAGAGAATCGTGAAGGGGGATTTGGAGAATCCGCCGGTTCCGGTGTCGGATTTGTACGGGTTGATGATTGTTTTGAGGAATTAATTTTTTAATTCTTGAAATAATATTTGCTTTTTTTTTATGATTTTATTTTGATCGTTTGGGGTTTACCGTTTTGGTTTTACCGTTTTGGTTTTATCCTTTGGGGTTTACCGTTTTGGTTTTATCCTTTGGGGTTTACCGTTTTGGTTTTATCGTTTTGGTTTTATCCTTTGGGGTTTACCGTCTTATTTCAGTTGTAAAGGAAAACTTAACAACTGATTTAAGTTTTTAATTAAATCTCAAGAACGACCGTTCGCTGCAGGCGCCGCCGAGGGCGGTGACAAAGCGAACGGATTCGACCTGTAAAATAATTCGAATTTATTCATCCGTTTTTAAAATAAAATAAGATAAAATAAATATTTACGATTTATATTTAAGAACAGATTTAAATTTGTTTTTCTTTAAATTATAGGTGTCCATCCGCAAATTTCCGTTTTCTCCCGTCGCTTCGCTCCGCTCGAAAACAAAAATTAGCGGTCGTATTTGAGATTTTCTAGGACATTAATAAACGAAATTTGAAATTGAGAGAAGTAAAAAACAAAACGAAAAATACGGATCAAATTTCAAAACTAAAACGCTGACAAAATTGAAAACTAAACTTCAAAAAATTTGGAATGAAAAAACAGCAGGTGATATTTTATTTGATATTTATTGGTCGAATCCGCAAATTTCCGATTGTTTTTTGTTCGCAACGCTCTCAAAAAAAATCGAAAATTAGCGGGAGGTTGATTGGGATTTTGTTTGAGTTATTTCGTCAGCGGTTATTTGATGAAAATTTGTTTGGCCGGAGTTATTAAGATGAGAAGATTTAATTATGGATTATCGAAGAAATCTAAACCGATTCTTTTTTAATTTCGGCAGACTCCCGCCCGGTGGCATTTTTAATCTGTCTTCGTCTGAAATCATAAATTTTGCAACGAACTTGAATTCAAAGAGGATCGCCCTTTTTCGATTCGTTTTTTGTATCCGTTTTTCCTTTCAGCTTTTTTTGAGTTTTTTTAAGATTTTCCAGGTAATCTTTCTCGACTTGAGTCGGCAAGTCTTTTATTGAAAATTGATATTTTTCAAATTCTGAACAATTTAAAAAAAAAGAAGGGACTGATCCGCTTTCGGATTATAGTCAACGCTTGTTGCGTATAAATCCAATAATTGCCGATAAAAAACCTTTTCACCGGACCGAATATCTCGAATGCGGTCCAAAAGCTCTCGCCAGTAATTGCCGCCGCCGGCTTTTTTCAGAAAATCATTCATCGTAAATCCTTTGACGATATACTCTCTCAAACGCTCCGTTGCCCAAATTCGAAACTGAGTGCCGCGAAGAGATTTAACACGATAGCCGACATAAATAATGACGTCCAAATTAAAATATTCGATCTGACGTTCAACAGATCGATTGCCTTCGTTTTGAACTGTTGCATATTTTGCAACAGTTGACTCCGATAATAATTCGCCCTCATTAAACACATTTTTTATATGTTTTGAAATTGTAGATTTATCTCTTTGAAATAATTCAGCCATTTGATCTAAAGACAACCAAACGGTCTCATCAATCATTCGAACATCAATTTTTGTTGTCCCGTCTTCGGATTGGTACATTAATATTTCAGATTCATTCAAATTCATACCTGAACCCTCCTGATTTTTCACGAATTTCATCTCCCGGTTCATGTGATTTTTCAAACCATTCCGAAAGCTCCGACGCCAATCTTTTCATC
>JAVESN010000045.1:0-13746 GCA_034006575.1 Methanimicrococcus sp. | reverse complement strand
AAAACAAAACAAAACAAAACAAAACAAAACAAAATAGAATAGAATAGAATAGAATTAAAAAAATAACGCTTAAAAGGTTTGGTTTTTACACAAACAATTTTAAGCGATTTATTTCTTTTTTAAACCGGATTACACCGTGTATCTTTCTTTCGGTTTATATCGACCGGAATCATTTGCTCTCTTTTCGGGCCGACGGAAATGTGGCTGATCGGGACGTTGCTAATCTTTTCGATATATTCGACAAATTCGCGCGCGTGATACGGCAAATCACTGAATTGCCGAATCTCTTCAAGCGGCTCATCCCATCCGATTTCGTCTCCGTAAATCGGGATACATCGCTCCAAGTCTTTTGCCGAGGGCGGCGGATAATCGATGCGTTCGCCGTCCAACTCATAAGCCGCGCATATTTTGACGGTATCCAGCCCCGATAAAACGTCTAATTTCGTCAAAACCAACTCGGTATAACCGTTTAAATCGATGGATTTTTTCAAAAGGCACATGTCCAACCAACCGCAACTGTTTTCGCGCCCGGTTACGGGATTGTATTCGTGACCTTTCTCTTCCAAATGCCGGCCGATTTCGTTCTTTTGCTCCGTCGGCAACGGGCCGTCCCCGGCTCTAGTCGTGTAGGATTTAAGAACGCCAATTGTTTTAGAAACTTTAGACGGGCCGACCCCGAGTCCGGTACATGCCGATCCTGCAACTGTCAAAGACGGAGAAACATGCGGATGCGTCCCGTGAAGAACATCCGTCATCGTTCCTTGAATTCCTTCGGCAAGCACTTTTTTGCCGGCGCGGAGAAAATTATTGATTTCATAAGACGTGTCCACGGCAAAATCTTGGAGCGTTTCTCCGATACTTAATAATTTTTGGGCTTCGGTTTCTGAAAAAAGGTTGTAAGGGTTTCCGCCGAGTTTGGAAATCAATTCTTTTCGTGCCGGCAGTATTCGATTTAATTTTTCATAAAAAACATCTTCATCGAATAAATCAACCAAACGGAATTCGTATTTTAAAATCCGGTCCACGTACGCGTACGGGATTCCGTTTTTTGAAACACCGCCTCTTTTCTTTTGAGCGCTTTCAACCAAAGCGTTCATCGCGATATGATACGGCATGATGATTCCGGCTTGAAAATCAATTCCGAAATTTTCCCCGGAAATCTCAATATTTCTTTTTTTAAGAGAGTCCAATTCGTCCATGAGTAAAAAAGGATTTAAAACGACACCGGGACCGATTAAAGAAATTTTATCGACCAAAACGCCGGACGGAATTTGATGGAATTGATACGCTTCGCCATCGATAACAACCGTATGCTTGTCATTGTTGCCGCCTTTAAAACGCGCCACAATATCATAATCATTGTTGTTTGTCAAATAATCAACAACTTTTCCTTTTCCTTCGTCTCCGAATTGCGCGCCTGTGATAATTGTAAACATAGTATGAGTAAAGGAATGAAAAAGTTATTAAACTATTCCATTCAAAAAACGGCAAATGACAATAATTTAAAAAAAATGGATACAAATGTAAAAATAAAAGTAAAAATGAAAATAGAAATAAAAATGAAAATAGAAATAAAAATGAAAATAGAAATAAAAATGAAAAAATCACTCCGTTTTCCCGATCGGTCCCGCTTCATCGGAAATATCGTAAATGATTTCATCTTTTTCGGCATCTAAAACAATCATTCCCGTTTTTAAATTTTCCAACTCCCCTTCCGATAATTTGTAAGATTTGGCGTTGGCGGAAATAATCGCGCTGTTTCCGAGGGGGTCCTTGATTTGCAAAACGATTTGAACCGGCGCCGTTTTCGGATCATCGATGATGGCGTTAATCGTGTCTCTCAAATTTGTCGCAATCTCGACTTTTTCAAAATCATTATCCATCTCAGACCATCGAATCGTGCTCTCAACGACATTTCGGATGCGATGAAGAACGCCTTCGACGTTTGTGATGTAAGACTCGGAAATCGGACCCGGTTCAACCATAATTCCGAGTTCTTCTATAAGGAGGGTGCCGGAAGTCGAGCGAATGACGCGCGCGTTTAAATCGTCCTCGGACCGGATGGCCAAAGAGTAACCTGTCGGCTCCTTTCCGGAAAGAATGATGGTGTCGGCAAAGCGAAACGTACAATTTTCGCAATTGGCCGTCGTGTACATAATGTCACCGAAATACGGAATCGTATCTCTTTGCCATTTGATTTTCATATCCGTTTGGCAAAGAGGGCAACATGAATCGGTTTCAAAGTAATCAATCAAGAGGTAACACCGTTTTAGATTTAGATTTAAAATTTAGATTTAAAATTTTTAATTTAAGATTTTTAATTTTAATATTTAAAATGTATTTGTTAAAAGAAACAAGCGATATAAAAAAGTAAAGAATGAAATGAAAGATTTGGAAGAAAAACAAAAAACAATAAAACAAAAAATAATAAAACAAAAAAACAAAAAAAATAAAACAAAAAAACAAAAAAACAAAAAAACAAATAAAAAAACGGGGCATTTACGTATTTTTTCGTTGAATTTCAAAAAATTAAAACGGGGGTTTGTGTATTTTTTTTGGTCGAATTTCGAGAGGATAAAAACGGTCGTTTATTTTTTTTCATTCAAAATACGAATTTTAGAATCCACGAGCTTTTTCGTACAATCCGCCGAGGGCGAAAGCATGACGTCGTGAGAATTGCCCGCCTCAACGATTCGCCCCTGATCCATAACCGCGATTTTGTCGGCAATCTTCAATGTCATGGACAAGTCGTGAGAAATATAAATCATTGCGAATCCGCGCTTGTTTTGAAGACCTTTTAACAAACGCAATACGTTTGCGGAAGTCGAAACATCTAAAGCGGATGTAATTTCATCGGCAATCAAAAGTTTGGGCTCCATGACCATCGCTCGGGCAAGCGCCACTCTCTGCCTTTGCCCCCCGCTGAGCTCCCCGCAATATTTGCCGATGAACTGATCCGTGACCGGAAGATGAACCAACTCAAGAGCCCGGTAAACCCTTTGAAGCCGTTCCTCCTTTAATCCGATTTTATTAATGTCAAGAGGCTCCTTAATCGCGTTGAGCACGGTGAATCGATCGTTTGTCGAACAGAAGGGGTCCTGAAACACAATTTGAATGCCATTGAGAACCTTTCCAAGATCCGCCTTGCCGACGTCTTCTCCCATAAAATGGACATGCCCGCTTTCTGTTTTTAAGACATTTGCAAGAATGTGGGCAAGAGTCGATTTGCCTGAGCCGGTCTGGCCGATAATGGCAAGAACCTCTCCTTCCTTCACATCCAAATTGACATCATCGACGGCTTTTAGATATTGCCCGTCGGAAAGACGATAACTGTAACTCAGATTTTCCGCCCGCAAAAGTTCCGCAACACCTTTTCGATGACAAGCGATTTCCCGCCCGCCTCCGACGGAAACGAGAGCCGGAGCGGATTCATTGCACTCCTTTATCTTTTGCGTGCATCGCGCCGAAAAAGGACACCCCTTAAACTCGGCGCCCGAAGGAATGTCCCCCGGAATTCCCCAAAGATCTTTATAAGCAAAGATATCCGGCGTGGAGTGGACAAGCCCTCGCGTGTAAGGATGAAGGGGAGAGCACAAAACATCATTGACATAACCGGTTTCCACAACCTTTCCGGAATACATCACAACCGTTTTAGACGCCAAAGAAGAAATAAAAGCAAGGTCGTGAGAAATCATTAACATCGTATAGCCGTTCTCCTTCTGAAGATCGGCCAAAAGATCCCGAATCTCTTTGCGGGCAAACGCGTCCAGCGCGGATGTGACTTCATCCAGAATCAATAATTTAGGATCGCATGCCAGCGCCATTGCCAAAAGAAATCTCTGCCTCATGCCCCCGGAAAGTTGATGCGGATATCTGTCCATCCAACTCGGATCGAGATGGACGGTTTCAAACAAATCGGCGCATTTTCTCCGAGCTTGAACCGGAGTGATATCAAGATGCTTCAACATCGGCTCCGTGACTTGCCTCTCCAGTTTCATGACGGGATTCAGCACGTCCAGACCGTTTTGAAAAACAATCGCGATGTCTTTCCATCGGAATCGATCAATTCCGGAACGGTATAAAGAAGAAAGAACATGATTGTCGTAAATGATTTCACCCGAAATAAAAGTATTTTCCGGCAAAATCCCCATAATCCCGTGAGCAATCGTGGTCTTGCCGCTTCCGGATTCCCCGACGATTCCCAGAATTTCTCCGGTGTCGATTTCAAAAGAAACACCGTCAACAGCCTTTACAATACCCGTATCGGTGTGGTAGTGACATTTCAGGTCATTGATTTTAAAAAGACTCATGATTGGAAACCTTTCTTTATCATTAATTTCGGATCAAAAATCCGTTCCATATCTCTGCCTATGAACGCGAGACAGAGAAGAAGCCCGATTAACATAAACAAAGGAGGCAACAACCACCATTGCCAATAGGGCGTGAAATAGATTGACTTAAAACTTGTCGCGTTGTTAAGCATCATGCCCCAGCTCTTGGATGTCGGGTCCCCAAGACCCAAAAAGGCAAGTCCGGCTTCCGCTATAATCGCGTGAGAAGATATGCCGATGACGAGGATGAAGAGGACGGGAAGAACTTCGGGGAAAATATGTCGGCGAAGAATGTAAAACGGCTTTGCCCCGTAATTGCGAGCGGCGACGATATAATTGTTTTTTTTAATCGACAAAGTCTGGGAGCGCGCGATACGCGCGGGTTTGGCCCAACTGAAAAGAACCAGTATGAAAATCACATTAAAGACACTGGGCCCCAAAAACGCGGATATGACGATTAACAACGGAAAACTCGGAAGAGCCATGGTCACATCAATCACTCTCATAAGAGCTAAATCGACAAACCCTCCCATATACCCCGCCAAAATTCCGACGGCTCCGCCTCCAAAACCCGAAATGAAAGCTACCGCAAGACCTATTAAAAGACTCATTCTTGCGCCGTAACATATCTGTGACCAAATATCCATGCCCAACTCGTCCGTACCGAGTATATGAGCGGTTCCGGGAGCTTCCAAAGAGTCGCCGGTAATTTTTTGAGGAGGATAAAGCGTAATCAATGGAGCAAGAGCGGCCATCAGGAGGATACAAATTAAACCGAAAATACCAATTTTCCCTTCCGCGCTGAACTTTGAAAATGTGGAGGCGATTGTTTTTCCGATTTTGCCGGCTGAGGCTCGAAGAGAAGAAAATATATTATTATTTCCGGAAACTTCAACGCTCTTCGTCATATTGAAACCCTCGGATCAAGCTTGCAATAGATTTTATCAACCAAAAAATTGCAGACAAGGATGGAAACCGCAATTACAAGAAGCACTCCTTGAATAAGCGGATAATCTCGGGCGATGACGGCGCTTCGAAGAAGCATTCCGACGCCAGGATAAGAAAAAACGCTTTCCACCAAAACAACGCCTCCCATCATGATACCGATCATAAAGCCGGCTCTTGTCACCACCGGAAGCAGTGCGTTTCGAAGCGCGTGCCGATTCCACACGATTTTTTCACCCAGTCCCTTGGAGCGGGCGGTCCGTATGTAATCCTTGGAGGTCACGGTAATCAACGAATTCCGAGTAAGCAAATAAACGCCTGTCAGTTGCGCAAACGACAGAGTCATAACGGGCAAAAATGCGTGATATGCGATATCCCATATATGATCGAGCAGACCGCCGTAAACTGCAAAGGGAGTAACCGCGCCCGCAAGGGGGAAAAGTTGCAGATACACGTTGAAAATCAAAAGAAGAATCAATCCGAGCAAAAAGGAGGGAATCTCCGCAAAAGCAATCATTCCCGCCATCATTAACCGGTCGCTGCCTTTTTTCCTGTTTTTGGCCGAAAATATTCCGAGAATCACCCCCGCTATCGTGCTGAACACCGTGGACGCCAAAACAATCAACATGGTCCAAGGCAGATGAAGCCGGATGACATCTATAACTGACATTTTATAATAAATGCTTTTTCCCAAATCCCCTTTAATTAAATTTTTAATATATATCACAAACTGCTCATGCAGCGGCAGGTGAAGTCCGTAATATTCCGTATAATAGAGCCGCTGTTGCTCCGTCATGACGATAACCTCGTCTCCCGAATCGATATCCGATGTCATGGAAAACGGGTCTCCCGGCATTATCCGGGGAAGAAAAAAATTGATGACAATAATCACTAAGAGAGTCAACATAAACTTAAAAAGAAAGGAATTCCTGTCACGCGCCATATCATTCACTCGCCGTTCAAATTTTTAATCATCTTGTTGACACATCCGCCGTTAAACGTCTCAACCGTCATGCCGATGCATCCGCTGTTAAACATCTCAACCGTCATGCCGAAACATCCGCCCTTAAATTTCCCAGACCATCATGCCGGTGTATACGTTCGATTCGAAACAATACACTCCGTTGGAAGAGATTTTTTGATAATAATCCATGATATCATCCTTAACGGCGTCCTCAAAATCACGACCCCGGCTGATGAATTCTATGGCCCGTTCCGCCGCTTCCCGCCAGCCGGTTTCCTCTTTGAATACGGAATGATTGATCCGAACGGACGGTTGATAACCCGAGAGATAAAGATACATGATGGGAAAAACGGCCCCGCTCATGATATTTTCCGAATTCTCGCCGAGGATGGAGCGGCGTATTTCACGGTAGGACGAATCTTCTTCCCTTCTCAAAAAATTGCTGTAATAGCAATATTTTTTGGAGCAGGCCATCATCCGGTCGAAATTCTCGGCGTCTTTTATCCCGGGAGTCATCGAAGCAATCACGAGGTCAAACTCGTTTCGAAATCCAAGCGCGTCGATATCCGCGGTCCACCAAGAGCATTCCATAACATGGATGGGAAGGGATTCTTGCTTGACGGCGTCTTTAAGTCTTTCAAGCATTCCGGAGGATATGTCAAGAGCGGTGACATCCGCGCCAAGTTTCGCAAGAGGGATGGAAAGAGTCCCGGGACCGCATCCGATATCCAGAATTTTGGCTCCGCGGGGATTAAATCCGCATTCTTCCAAAAATTCGAGAATTTCATCCGCTTTTTTTTGCCTTCCGCCGTTTTCCGTGTTTTTGGCGTAACTGCCGGAACGTTTGTTCCACATATCGGCCATTCGGCACTCGTCTAAAATATTGGCGCCGCTTTCGGCGTATTTATTCCAACATTGCGTCAAATTATGAATATTATTTTTTTGCCGTGATTCTGCCATTGATTCGGTTATTTGATCTGTCATTGTATCACTCGGAAAATATTATCTTTTGGCTGCGACTCCTTCCCTTTTGACGTATGAAAGAATGCTGTGCGTTCTTGCGTGGTGGTCGTACATATTCATCCACCCGTCATATTTTGAGATGCGCCACGCGTCATGGTTTGTTGTGTAGTACAGCGGAATTGCGGGTATGTCTTCGGCAAGAACAGTTTGCATTTCAAAGACGATGGCTTTACGTTTCTCATCGTCAAGTTCCGTCTGCTCCATAACTCCAAGGGCATTTAATGTGTCATTGTGATAACCAAAAACGGTAGCTCCCGATGAAACACTTTCGGATTGGGAGACGATATTGCAGAATCGTGTCCGGAGATAATCGGCATCTCTTCCCCAGCCTCCGTATCCGCTTATCGCCAGTTCGAAATCTCCGTTGTTCAAGTTTGAATCACGGGATTTGGTTTCCAAAGCTTTGACCTGAACATCGATTCCGACATCATTGAGCCTTTGTTTTAAAAGCTCGCCGATACGGACTTCGGCGCTTGAAAGCGTCAATACGTATGATAATTTTTTTCCGCCCTTGTCGCGTATTCCGTCGCCGTCGGTGTCAATCCACCCGGCTTCATCCAATAACTTTTTGGCCATTTCAGGATTAAAAGAATACTCCGGTTGGTCGGCGTTGTACCATATGTGGTCTTCGGGAAGGATGCCCATCCGGCCGGGTTTTCCCGCGCCTCGTCCGACTTTTTCGACGAGTTCTTCGCGGTCGATGGCATAAACGAAAGCCTGCCTTACTTTTACGTCGTTCAACTCTGTTCGTTTATTCATGTTGAAGTAAAGCTGGTAAGCCCAAACGGCGGGCTGTTGAACGATTCTGATATCTTTGTCGGAAGCAAAGCGATTAAAGACATCGGGAGAAAGACTTGCGAAATCAATTTCCCCTTGTTCAAAAGAGAGCATTTCGTCACTGACCGGAACAAATTCAACCGTTTCAACGACGGTGTCGGGTCCCCAAAACTTATCGTTGGATATAAACCTGTAACTTCCGTGCTCTTTATGAAATTGGTCTAAAAGAAACGGTCCTGTGCCGATTACGGCTTCTTTGCCGAGGAATCCGGCGGGGTCCTCTACGTTTTTGTATATGTGTTCCGGAATAATCATAAAACTCGTCAGTTTAGAAAGGAAAGAGGAGAACGGTTGGATGAGGACGAATTTGACGGTGTTGTCGTCTATCACTTGAACATGGTCCACGATGCCGGCTTCCATCCCTCCGGCAATGGGAATGTATTTTTGCTCATAATCGAACGTGAATTTGACATCGTTTGCCGTAAAAGGCTCTCCGTCGCTCCAAACGATGCCTTCTCGGAGATAAAGCGTGTACTCTGTTCCGTCCGAGCTGATCTCCCAGCTTTCTGCCAGCCAGGGGATGGAACCTTTTTCATCCCTTTCCAACAATGTGTCAAAAATCATTCTGACTTTGGATGATCCGGGCCCTCTCGGAGATATTGAAAACGGTTGCGGATAACCGTAATCTCCGCCGGCAAGGCGAAGGACATCCGCATTTTGCGATTCCGTACGTTTGACATCGGGATTTCCATCCGTATCAATACAACCCGCAACCATTAAAGTCACAAGTATGAGCAGTGCAAAAAATAAAAACAGTCTTTTATTATGGTTCATTTGAATAACACCCTATTTTTTGACTTGTCCGAAAATTAAACAATTTGTTTTTATAAGAATCAAAAACAATAAGATTGAATCTTTTTTTGATTTATTAAAATAACATACCGTGTGATATTTAAGTGTTTTGATTATACAAAGTGTGAAAAAAATAAAAAATTATCATACATTTTAGGAAAAAAAGAGATGCCGTTCAAAAAAAATCATTGAGATTTATATTGAGCGCAACAGAATTCGGTTGAAAAAAGAAATAACATTCAAAAAAAATCATGAATTAAACCAAAAAATCACTCAAACCCATTGTCGGCTGAATTCAAGCGGAACAAACGGAATAATTCAAGCGAATTTGATTTCGAATTTTTTGTAACGCATTTTCCACGACAGCAAAAAAAATTGAGAAATTAAGAAAAATTAAAAAAACAATTTAGAAACAATTTAGAAACAATTTAAAAAAGATTCAAAAACGATTAAAACATTTAAATAAAAAGTTATATAACGAAAAATTAAACAAACAAAAAGATGGAAAAATCGTATCGCGGAGCGATAAGAATCAGCGAGGAGGAGTTAAAAATAGAAATATAAAAACATATGAATCAGAATTAAGAAAACGGAATGAAAAATAAAAAAAGAGCGGAAATTAATAATTGCCGCCGATTTTTTTACGGTCCACTTTAATGCCGGTCGGGGTGACGAGAATGTTGTTGTCTTTCATGCCGACAATGTCGCCGTGAACGTCTAAAACGACATCTTTCAATTCGTTGAAGAGGTGATTTCGGAGGCGTTCGTCGGACTTGATGTTGGAGATGTCGACGATTAAGATATTACCGTCATAGATTTCCTTTTTTAAGGAAGTGATTTGATCAAAATGCGTAAAAATCGCGATTTTGACATAAGTTTCTGCCGGCTCATCGCCCGCGTTACTGTCAATGTCCTTTTCAAACTTGTCGAGATCAATGTATGCGGAATAATCATCGTCTTGTTTGGAGCCGGAGCCGCCCAAAATTTTTTTCAAAAAACTCAATTGAAACACCTTTGTCTTTTATTAAATGTGTATAAATGTAAATGTGCGCGAAAAAAAACGGGAAAACCGATTTTTCCGAAGGAATGATTTACAATAATTTATTCAAAATTATACAGAATAATATAAAGCATTAATGTTAAACATATTTATAAACTTGTGTGTAAAAAGAAAATGAATTCAAACGGCAAAACGCCTTTTTAGATTTATTCCAATTTTATAATAATTTGAACCGTTTTAATAAAACTTTAGATTTGGAATTTGATAAAATTCAAACCATTCAAAACCGTTCAAACTCAAATTCAAATCATTCAAACCATTCAAAATCGTTCAAACCCAAATTCAAGTTATTCAAACTATTCAAAACCGTTCAAACTCAAATTCAAATCATTCAAACCATTCAAAATCGTTCAAACCTAAATTCAAATCATTCAAACCATTCAAAATCGTTCAAACCTAAATTCAAATTATTCAAACCATTCAAAATCGTTCAAACCTAAATTCAAATCATTCAAAATCGTTCAAACCCAAATTCAAGTTATTCAAACCATTCAAAATCGTTCAAACTCAAATTCAAATCATTCAAACCATTCAAAACCGTTCAAACTCAAATTTAAATCATTCAAACCCGACTCAAGTTCGACCGATCTTCAAATTAAAGTTCAAGACCCCACAAAGCATCGCCGACAAAGGATAAAGATTTTATCGCTTTTCCCGATTCGGACGCCTCCATTTCCGCCCCCGAAATTAAAGCGCGCCCGATGGCCAGCGGTTTTTTGTGCGTTTCTTCCACAATCACCACCAAATCGTCTTTTTGAATCGAAGAGTCCGCCGCCGTAATTCCCGGGCTCATGATATCGGCGCCGTTGACGACGAACTTAACGGCTCCCATATCCACGGTAACGATTTTAGACTTCGGAAGAAATTCAAGCGCCCCGCGAACGGTCGGAAAAAGAACCCCGTCGTATTCAATAAACATTTGTTTCCCGTCAACGAAAATGACTTTGTATTCATCCGTTGTAACCACTTCAAATTTAGAATCTAAAAATACGGAAACATCCTCCCCGTAAATCAAACGAAGCGTTTCAACCATCTTATTTTTATCATTTTTGCGAAGACTGACTCTGGACTTTATTTTCAAAAAGATCACCCGAATTTAAAAAATATATAAAAATATAGAAATGTAAAAATATAGAATATAATGAGAACATAGAAGAAGTCAGATAAAAAGATAATGAGAATAAAAAAATAAAAAAGATAAAAGAATAAAGGAAAAAATGAGAAAATCTCATTTCTTTCAATGAATTCTTTAGAATAAACCGCCGATCAATCCGCCGCTGATGAAAAGCGTTGCGAAAAGAATGGCGACCATGTTGACAACTTTGATTAAAGCGTTCAACCCGGGACCGGATGTGTCCTTGGCGGGATCGCCGACGGTGTCGCCGACAACTGCGGCTTTGTGGGCTTCAGAGCCTTTGCCGCCGTAAAGACCGGACTCGATTAACTTTTTAGCGTTGTCCCATGCGCCGCCGGCGTTGTTAAGCGTCATGGCAAGCATCAAACCGACAACGATGATACCGATTAAAAGACCGGCAAGCGCTTCGGAGCCGAAAATAATCCCGACAGCCACCGGAACGACGATGGCCAGCAAACCCGGAATAACCATTTCACGAAGAGCGGCGGTTGTGACGATGTCGACACACTTGCCGTATTCGGGTTTTGCGGTTCCGTCCATGATTCCCGGAATTTCCCGGAATTGGCGGCGCACTTCATCAACGACCTTCATGGCCGCTTTGCTGACAGCGCGCATGGTCACGGAGGAGAAAATAAACGGCAAAAGACCGCCGATTAAAAGACCGACCAAAACAAGCGGATTGTCAATCGAAAGAGAGCCGGCGCCCAAGTCGACGCGAAGTTTGTAGTCCGCAAAAAGCGCAAGCGCGCCGAGAGCAGCAGAGCCGATCGCATATCCTTTGGTGACCGCCTTTGTCGTGTTTCCGACCGCGTCAAGTTCGTCCGTGATTTCACGAACGGATTCGGGTTGTTTAGACATCTCGGCAATACCGCCGGCATTGTCCGTAATCGGACCGTAGCAATCCAAAGCAACAATCATGCCGGTTGTGGAAAGCATCGCGACAGCCGCAATAGAAATCCCGTAAAGGCCGACCGTCGGATTGCTCATCCCGCCGACGACAAAGAATGAAACCAAAATACCGGCGACGATTACAAGAACGGGAAAAGCCGTACTTTCAAAACCGAAAGACAAACCGGAAATCACGTTGGTTCCGGCGCCCGTTTGAGAAGCATCGGCAATTTCTTTGACCGGGCGGTACTTGGTGGAAGTGTAATATTCGGTAATAATCACCATCAAAACCGTAATAACCATACCGACAAGAGCCGCGATATAGAACTTGGAATCACCGATTAAGTACTGCGTAATAAAGAAGAAAATGACGGCGCTGATGATTGTCGCCGCAGCCACGCCTTTGTAAAGCGCGTTCATGATGTTCTTGTTTTTTCCGAGACGGACGAAGAACAAAGAAATAATCGTCACAAAAATAGCGAGTGCGCCAAGCATTAACGGGTAAAGAATCGCGTTTGCGATGGAGCCTTCGACAAGAGATCCTAAAAGCATTGCGGCAAGCAAAGTGACGGCGTACGTTTCAAACAAATCCGCGCCCATACCGGCACAGTCGCCGACGTTGTCCCCGACGTTATCCGCAATCACGGCCGGATTTCTCGGGTCGTCTTCGGGAATGCCCGCTTCGACTTTTCCGACAATGTCCGCGCCGACATCAGCCGCTTTTGTATAGATGCCGCCGCCGACTCTGGCAAACAAACTGATCAAACTGGCACCGAATCCGAATCCGATGACCAAATCCACATCACCGTAAACAATATAAAAAACACTGACACCGATAATCGAAAGACCGACAACCGCAAGTCCCGTCACGGCGCCGCCGCGAAAAGCGACGTTTAAAGCGTGTTCCAAACTTTTTTTAGCGGCCGCCGCCGTTCGGACATTGGCGCGAACGGAAACATTCATGCCGATATATCCCGCCGCAGCGGACGCGAGCGCACCAAAAACAAAACCGATTGCAACTTTAACGCTGTAATAATCCTCTTTAGGCAAAAGGACGGCGATTAAAACGGTTAAAATAACCGCGACGACTGCGATGGTTTTGTATTGGCGATTCAAGTAAGCCATAGCCCCTTCCTGAATGGCTGCCGCAATCTCTTGCATTTCTTTTGTGCCCTTGTCCTCGGCAAGGACTTTTTTAGCCAAAAGAGCCGCAAAGAGAAGACTGACCAAACCGGAAATCGGAGCCAAATAAATCAAGTATCCCAAATCCATTGTTGTTCCTCTTTTTAAGCAAATTCATAAAAATATAAAAATCAAAATCAATAAATCCAATATAATTAAAATTAAAAATTATAATTGAAATAAAAATGATTTGTATGACAATCCGAAATAAAGCAAGTGTTAACGGTTTGCCTTATTTGGAAAAACACAATCCGTTCCGAAAACATCGAATAAAAACGATAGAGTGCGGCAATAACAGAAAGTCTTGCTTGAGAATAGGTATTTTCCTATATAATATTTGTTTCTAAAAGTGAAAAAAAAGAGGAACAAAAAACACGGCGAATTCAAAGAAGAGAAGAAAAACGATATAAAAACAAAAATAGAAATAAAAAACAGAAGTAAAAAAGAAAAGAAAATAAAAGAAAATGAAATATGAAAAATGAAACGGCAGGAAAAAATGAAAAGTAAAAAGAACGGATAAAAAAACAAATAAAAAAAGAAAATAACAAGTAAAAATAAAAAAAGAAAATAACAAGTAAAAATAAAAAAA
>JAVESN010000018.1:0-22655 GCA_034006575.1 Methanimicrococcus sp. | reverse complement strand
AAATAAAAAAAGAAAATAACAAGTAAAAATAAAAAAAGAAAATAACAAGTAAAAATAAAAAAATATTAAATAAAAAGATCAGCACTCGCTTTTTCTGATTTGAAGAACGCTGGCCTCAATTTCGCTCGGGACATTTGCCAAAAAGACGAGGGTGCGAATACCGGCTTCCTGCGCTTTTAAAATGACTTCAATGCGTTCCGGCGCCAGTTCTTTTGTGTCGCTTAAAATACAGAACGCTTTCATTTCGCCGGTGTCGACAAAATAATCGAAATAATTCGGGAAGTTTTTCAAAAAGCCGACGACCGTTTTGAGTTCGTCCCAAGAATCGGTCAAATGAACGGAGCGCGAGCCGCCGTTTTGAACGTACCAATCCCGCGTAATGCTCGGATAAGCATTGTGCTGCCCGTTAATGTCTTCCGCAATTTTTAAAATGCGCTCCGATTCTTTATCAACAGAATAAAAGCTCCACTGATTATCTTTAAAATATCTTTCCGCAAGAACACCGAAAATCCGGATCTTATCATCACTGTTAATTCTCATAGGGATTCACCTGAAAATAGTTTAAACCTAAAAAATATAAGTGTATTTCAAATTATTAATATATTACCGATAAGAATCCAAAAATGAAAAAAGGATTAAAAATCATCGTCTTGAGAAAAACTTCTCCCAAAATAAAGAGCGATTTCCGCTTTTTGAAGTTCTCTGCCCAGATAGCCGGCATGGCTCAACTCGGAAATCAAATTCAGGTTTAAAACGGATTCAAACATAAATGCCGAATCAATCCCGATGACGACGGCTTTTTGATGAGCGGCGACAATAACGCGTTTGCCCGGGGTTTTGATTTCATTTAATTTTAAAAGAGAAGAATTGAAATCCGAAACGGAATCAAATCCAAAACAGAAATTAAAACCGGAATTAAACTCGGAATTAAAACCGGAATCAACCTCTGATGAAAAAGAAGAAGATAAAAATTCAATCAAATCGGAAACGGGAACAAGCCCGATTAAAAAATTTCCGGAAGGATCGGATTTCCATCCCCATTTCGTGTCGGATGAAAAATCGGGATGCAATGAACCGGATAATATAATTTGAGGAAGAGGAGCGAGATTTTTTGAAGCGAAATCCTGATTTTCAGAAGAAATTTGAAAATGAACCGGTTTTAATGTTTTAGGTTTTGATGTTTTGTTTTCATCGCGCAAATGAAGGTCCGAAAAAGCTTCGGATTTAAAAATCAAATCCAAATTAAAATCGGAGCGTTTCCTTTTTTCTTTAAAGAGCAACAAATCAATGCCCAAATCTTTGGGGGACGACGCGCGGTTTTTTGAAAGAAGCATCATTTCAGACGCCGTTTTCAATTCATAAACGGAGCCTTTTCCTTTATCGCTGGCATTCGGCGTGAATAATAAAGAGGCGCCGAATTCATCCGCCAATTCGGTTAAAAGAGCGTTCATGCCAACGGAATCCGCGTCAAACAATTCGGTCACGTTTCCGGCTCCAAAAAGAATCGGAATTTCCGGATGAGACTGATGGAAATCGTAATAATTTTTCATCGAAAGAAAAAGATTACGGCCGGGCGGAGATAAAATCGGGTCGGCCATAATTTTTGTCAAACCGAGTTGTTTTGCTTTTAAAATATTTTTGGACAAGGATTCCAAATTGTTTTCGTTGGGAGAGGAATCCGGGAGGATGACGAAGGAAACGGATTTCAAAACGGAGTCGGGATAAGAAAAAGAATGAGCCATTTGGTCTAAAAGGGCGCCGTCCAAACTTAAAACCAAATCAACGCCGGCCAAAATACCGGCTCGGATTTGAGAAAAATCGCCCGAATCAATGCTGATCGGAACGGGACAAACGGATTTGGCAAAAGCGATGGTTGAAGAAACAAGGGTTTCATCCGCGTCGGGCGAAAAGCCGAGGTCGATTAAATCCGCGCCTTCATCAATTAAATATTTAATTTGAGAATGAAGTTCTTTTTGGGAGAGGGATTCGGCGGCAATGATTTCCGCTAAAATTTTCATTCGAGAAGCGCCGCCTATTGAAACGGAGCCGATTTGAAAAACGCCGGCATGAGTTTTTTCAAATTCGTTTAAAAAGAGCTACGCTTCTTCTTTTTTACGAGATTGAATCAATTCGCATGCCGGAACTGTTTTTGAAAACGAAAGAGCCGATAATGCCGATTTTAAATCAACGGCGTGTTTGGGTCCCAAATATACCGGACAGCCGATTTCTTTTTCAACGTTTGAGAAATTAAATTTTGAAAAACCCGAAACCAAAACGGCATCGTATTGACGATTGGAAAACTCGGAATTTAAAAATCCGGACAGAAGTTTTTGCGGCGTAATCAAAGCGGCGACCGAATACGGCAAAACCAACACATCCGCGGAATCGCCGACGGATTTAAAAACGGCCTCCTTTGCCAAAAGTCCGGTAACAACGAGTATTTTCATAATAGTCCTTAAACGAAAAAGAGATAGATAAACTTTTCAAACAGAAATAAAAAATCAAACACAAAAACACAAAAAGAAACACAAAAAACACAAAAAGAAACACAAAAACGTTTCAAATGCAATCAAGAAGACCGACGCTTGTTTTCACATCTGATCAAAAATGAAGTTGTTTTCGCTGTTTGGCGTGCGTTTGAGGATTTGCTCTTCGCGCCGCATTTTGATTTTATTGAAAAAATAAAAAGAGAACAATTAAAATGAAAAATATAAAGATAAAATAAAAATAAAAAGGAATAAAAAAGTAAGTGAAAGAATCAACTTACATTTTTTAAATGAAATCAATGATGTTGTTTCGAGAAGAAGACAGGCTTGCTTCTTTGTTTTTAATAGAAGCCGTGTTCATAGTCGTGTTGTTGGAAGCGTAATTTCCGACTCTTTGCTGAACGCCGGTCATAATCGCCATCACGCGGACGCGACCTTCGTATTCTTCAAGGACGCGCGCGCCGATTGTCACTTTGGCGTCGCTTGAAATTTCATAAGTCAATTGTTCGCCGATTTCCATGGCTTCTTGAAGACTCATGTCCGGGCCGCCCGTGATGTGAATCAAACAGCCGGTCGCGCCGCGGTAATCGACGTCGAGAAGCGGGTGGTTCAAAGCGGCTTTAACGACTTCTTGGCTTTTGTTTTGATTTTTGGACTCCCCAATCATCATAACGGCAATTCCGCCGCAACCCATCGTCGCGCGAACGTCGGCGTAGTCAAGATTAATGAGAGAATAATCCGTAATCGTTTCCGTGATGCCTTTAACGGTTTCCGCGATTAATTGATCCATAACGGAAAGAGCTTGGTCAATCGGAAGATTCGGAACGTGCGCCAAAAGTCTTTGATTGTCCAAAATAACGACGGTATCTGCGGCTTTCTTTAAAGCTTCAATGCCGTCTTGCGCTTTTTGAGAGCGGGATCCTTCCACTTTAAACGGGCTGGAAACCATACCGATGACGATTGCGCCTTGCTCTTTGGCAACTTCCGCAACGACCGGAGCAACGCCCGTACCCGTTCCGCCGCCCATGCCGGCCGTGACGAAAACGAGATCGGCGTCTTTTAAAACAGATTCGAGAGTTCCGCGCGCGAGTTCGGCCGCTTTTCTTCCGATTTCCGGATAGCCGCCGGCACCGAGACCTCTTGTCAAAGTCTTACCAATCAAGATTTTTTTGTCGGCGCGGGTTCTGTCAAGATCTTGCTTGTCCGTATTGATACAAATTGTTTCGGCGTTTTCGATACCCATGTTGTAAAGGCGTTTAATGGTATTATTTCCGGCGCCGCCGCATCCGACAATAACGATACGAGGCTGACCAAAATCGTCAAATCCTCCGTCGCCATCGGCGTGTGAAACGGATTTTTCCTGTTCGGCATATTTTAATGCTTCTTGAATGATGGACTGCATTTGCGAAAACCTTCTTTGAATTGATGTGTGAAATGAGGGGTGCGTTTTTGAAGAGATGTTGAATCATTCGTTTAGGGAATATCAATTCATTCATGAAATCCATTCATGAGTCAAATCTCTCAAGTAACATTTGATTTATTGATTTGTGGCGTTGGTAAATAATTTTGATAATTTCAGTTGCGGCGCCAAACGGTGCAAAAATCATAAACGGCAACTTGAAATTAAGCAAAACCTAGCATCCGGAAAGCTAAAATATCAAATTATATTTTTGAATTTAACCCTCTAGTTTATGCTAAATGTTACTCTGTGTAAAGCTATATAAATTCATGATAGTATATAAAAGTATTGTAAAAAAGTGAGACCGAAGAGCGGATTAAATATGATAGAATTTGGAGTGGAAGCGTAGGTATTCGACCGGAAATAATTAACAAAAATAGAAAGAAAAAGTAAGAGAACATAAACAACATAATGTCTCACTTGCAAATGATATCGAATTAGAATATTTAAAGCTCCCGATTCTTTTTATCGACAATAAGCCATCTTTTTTCCGTTAAAACGGAATCCATTAAAACATCCGTCTCTTCCTTTGGAAGTTTATCAGCCAATTGAATTTCAAAACAAACGCCGACAAAACTGAGGGCTTCGCGGCGGTACAAATAACGATCATAAAAACCGGCCCCATATCCGAGGCGTGTACCGAATTGATCAAATCCGACTCCGGGAATGATAAATAAAGAGTTTTCATCGGGTTCTTCCGCAATCGGATTTTTCGGCTCAAGAATTCCAAAATCCGCCTCGACCAGATTTGAAAAGTCATTCAGCCGCGTAAAAAAAATCTCATTTTTTTGCGTGACCGGAACATAGACGGGTTTTCCGATTCGAAAACAATGCTCAATCAAAGGGCGGGTTAAAACTTCGTTTTGCGTTTCCAAATACGCGAATAAGGAGCCGCTTTTTTTAAAAAGTTCCGATTGGATTAATGTGTTTGTGATACACCGGCTTTTTGTTATGATTTCATCTTCCGACAATTGATTTCGACAATCGCGTAAACGCCGGCGAATTTCTTTTTTCAAAAATAACACGACCGATTATGAAAAGAAAGAATAAATGAAGAACGTTTCAAAAAAATGAAATAAACCATATTTATCAAACGAAATGAAAAAGGTTCTTCTTTTAATTAAAATTTTGGATTCAAAATATGCTTTTTTTAAAAAAATAAAAAAATAGGAATAAAAATAAATGAAATTTTTGAACGCAAATTTAAATAATTAAATAACATTTTAATAAACAATGAAGTTAATCAAATTATTAAATGAGAAATCAAAAAAAAGAAAAACGACAATAAAAGAACCGAAATAGGGAAGATTAAAATGAGCGGCATAAATTCAAAGGGTTTTGAAGAAAAAAACACCTCTAAAAAAAAGAAAGGGAATAAATATTCTCAAAAGTCGATTATTGCGGATTTGAGAAAAGAACAAATTTTAGATTCCGCCTCACTGGCATTAATCGAATTCGGATACGTCGACACCAGTTTGGCTAAAATCGCGAAACACGCCGATATAAGCACCGCTTTAATTTCATATTATTTTCCGACAAAAAAAGAATTGATTGAAACGTTGCGTGTTTCATTGCTTAAAAAACAGGAAGATTTCATTCATGAGAAAGTGGCTCAAGCACAAACCCCTTTGGAAATGCTTTACATATATGTCAGGGCCGCTCTCGCTTACTCAACGGAACATCGTTTGGAAAACGACGCTTTAATGGAAATCATATATAACGCAAAAAACGAAGCCGATATTCCCTATTACAAACTTTTCGGAAATGATGAAACGGATTTATTGGAAAAAATTATAAAAGCCATTCAAACCAAAGGCGGTTTTTTAGAAATGGACCCCGCCTCTCTTGCCATCATCATAAACGGAGCCGTTCGCGGCTACTCCATGGACACGCAAATTTCTCAAAAAATAGATTATGAAACATATTGCGACGAATTAATAGAAACCATCAGCCGATTATCCGGATTTTCCAAAAAGTATACCTATGAGCCGATAATTCAATAAAAATTAAAAAGAAGAATTAAAGAATCAGAAACGAGAAAGTTGAAATAAAAGAATGAAAAAAATGGTAAGAAATTAAGGATAAGATATGAAATAAGAAAAAGAGATGAAATAAGAAAGAGAGATGAAATAAGAAAGAGATGAAATATGCGAAGGACGGGAGTCGAACCCGCGAACATCTACATGAACAGGCCCTGAACCTGCCGCCTTTGACCACTCGGCTACCTTCGCATGATGAAAAATGAAATAAAAAATATTTTAAAAACGATTGTTTTAAAAAACAACATCTCATAAAGAGACGGATTCTTTTTAAAGTTTGTTGTCAAATAGAAATCAACTATAAAGATTATATAATAATTATATAAAGGTTATATAAAAAGAATATAAAGATTATAAAAAAGATAAAAATTAAAAGAAGATCAATTATGGATTTAAATGAAGCTTTATACACACGCAGAAGCGTTCGAAAATATCAAGACAAAACCGTCCCGATAGAACGGATTGAAGAAGCCGTCAAAGCGGCGATGTTTGCGCCGTCCGCCAGAAATCAGCAGCCGTGGGAATTTATTATCATCAATAAAAAGGAGCTCTTAAACGAAATTCCGACATTCAGCCCGCACGCGGCGATGGTAAAAAACGCGAGCGCCGGCGTTTTAATTTGCTTTAACAAAGACTATGAAACCGCCGAAGGATTTTTCCCGCAAGATTTGGGCGCGGCCACGCAAAATCTTTTGCTTTCCCTTCACGCCTCCGGAATCGGTGCCGTTTGGACGGGCGTTTACCCGCGAGAAGAACGAATGGGCGGATTTATTAAAATGTTTGAATTGCCGAAAAACATAATCCCTTACTCTTTTATAATCATCGGATATCCGGAAAATAAACCTGAGGCGGTTGATAGATTTAAAAAAGAAAGAATTCATTACAACGAATATGTTAAAAAATAAAAGTGAAATGAATAAACTTGAAAAATTTATATGAGGAGTAGAAATGGTATTAATATTTAATTTTTAACATTTTATTCGATATATCATTTTTTAAAAATTTTTAGTATAACTTTTATTATTTTTTTATTAATACTGCAAAATACCCGTCAAAACCTTTCCTGCCTTCAATCACGAAGTGTATAATTTTATTTTTTCATCGCAATCCTTTTGAAAATAGATAGGGTATCCGCGAAAAAACTTTTTCAGGCTGTATTTGAAGAATGTTTGAAAATCCCAAATACGACCGCTTATTTTCGATTTTTTATGAAGGGTGCAAGCAAAAAAAACAAGATTCCGGATTGAACCAAAAAAGGACGAGAGAGATACAATCTGTTTTTCATTTCAAAATTCTTAAAAAGAAATTTCTGTTTTTACTGTTTACACGCGCGCGTTTTTGCGGCGATGCCGTTTTTATTTTATTGTAAAAAACGGCATTCTGTTTTTTGTTGAGGGTTTGCGTTTGCCGAGGAGTGGGCGGTCAGCATTTTCAAAGGGGTGTCGTCAACATTTGCAAAGGTGAACGTCAACATTTGCAGATTTGTCAGCCATTAATGTTTGCATTTGCGCCTATTATTTTAAATTATTTTAAATTATTTTAAAATACACCCAAATGCTTCTTCGAAAATGCACAATTGCCGCCGTTCACATTCCTCCGGCAGCCGCTCTTCGTATTTTTCCTGTCACCTCCGTTTCTGTCTTGACGGTTATTGCGTTTTTCAAAAAAAGATCATAAAAAACGGGATTCGTTTTTCACGAAAAGTCTAAGAAAATCAAACCATCTTTTCGCTGTTTGGCGCGCGTTCTTTAGCAAAAAAATGCCGGGCTTTTCAAAAAAAATAAAAATAAAAATAAAAATAAAAAAAGGAATAAAATCAAAAAAGAATAAAAAGAGAAAAAGAGAAAAAGAGAAAATAAAAAAGAATGAAGAGAATTACTCTTCATTTTCAACTTTAACTTTCGGCGGTCTTCCGCGTCTCTTTTTAGGCTCCTCGACAACTTCGGCTTCCGCGGTTTCAACTTTTGCTGAAGAAACGACAGCGGCGGTGTCGACGTCATCCGCGTTGTCATCGGAAGCCTCTTTTTGAGATTCGGCCAACTCCGCTTTATCGGCGGCGTTCTTTTGAGACCTCGTTCTGACCGTTTCCTTTTTAACGGGTTTTGAAAGATTCGGGTTTTGGGGGTCAATCTTCTTGGCAATCAAACGAATGTCGCCGGTTCCCATTTTAATGGGCTGTCCGACAATAACGTTTTCCGTCACACCCTGAAGTTCATCGACATTTCCTCTCAAACCGGCGTCAAGCAGGTGATTCACAGTCACTTCAAAAGCGGCTCTCGCAAAAACACTGGCTTTTTCGCCTGAAATACCGTGACGACCGATTTGTTTGACTTCCCCGTCGCTTGTCATCAAATCCGCGACAAGCATAATGTGGCGGATATCAACGCTCAAACCCTGCTCACGAAGCGTGTTCGTCGCTTCCGTAATGATAGCGTTTCGAGCGGCCTCAATGCCGAAAACCGTAAAGATTTCACTGACGTTATTGGTCGTCGTGCGCACCATATCAATTCCGGGAATGCCGATTACATCCTTGAGCGCGGAACCTTCCGTGTACAAAATATATTCGTCGCTTTCCCCGGCTTTTCTGAGAACGACACGCTTGATATCCTCAATGCCTTTTAAAGTGATCTCGTTGATTTTCTTCGTCAATTGGAGAAGGTCTCGATAACGCTGCTCTTTGGGCGTCAAATCGATTTGAAGATTTTCTTCGCTGACTTCAACCATCGCGTCTGAAATTTTGTCCTTAAACCTTTCGGCAATCTCCATAAAACCGATTTGTCTTTTATTCATCGCTTTTTCATTCACGTTGATGACGATTTTCATCTGCGCCAAATCCGTCGTAACGGAAGCGATATGGTCGATTTTGGTCGCTTCAATTTCCCAAGCCACCGTTTGCGCTTTGTCACGATCAAAAGCGTAATCCGCTTTCCCTTCTTCATCGACAAGATCCTTATCATTTTGAAGATAAATCGTCATCGTCGGCGTACTCGGAATTTTACGCGCGTCCACAATCTCAATCAAACGCGGCAAACCCAATGTTACGTTAATTTCAGCAACACCGGCGTAGTGGAAAGTTCTCATCGTCATCTGCGTGCCCGGCTCACCGATGGATTGCGCCGCAACGACACCGGCCGCGTCGCACGGCTCGATTTGAGAGAGTTTGTAACCGGTCAAAACACGGCTGATCACTTCTTTCATTTCCTTATCCGTCACGCCAACCGCAATCGCGTCTTCCGCCATAGTCCTTAAAATGTTTTGCGGAAGCGGCAAATCCTGAATCATTGCCTGAATTTCAGCCTCTTTTAATTTCGCCATAATTAAACCTCCCTTCCGGTGACATTTCTGAAAATACGATGAATCGCTTCGGGCTTTGAGAAATCACTCTTCGTCGGATCGATTCCGTCTTCACCGTACATGAACTGAACAATCACGCCGCGCGTATCGCGAACGGTATAATCGGGCTGAACCTCCAAATCCTGAAGCGCGTTGACCAAACGGCGCTGAAGATAACCCGACTGAGACGTACGGACGGCCGTGTCGACCAAACCTTCGCGACCGCCGATGGAGTGGAAGAAATATTCCGTCGGATTCAATCCCTCTTTGTAGCTGGACTTCACGAAACCGTGCGCGTCCGCGCCCAAATCGCCGCGCTCAAAGTGAGACAACGTGCGCTCGCGGTATCCTCTGTTGATACGCGCCCCACGAACCGCCTGCTGACCAACACAAGCCGCCATCTGCGTAATGTTCAAAATCGAACCACGCGCACCGGAGCGCGCCATCATGGCCGCCGGATTTTCAAGACCCATGTGCGCGTCGGCAATCTTACCGGACTTGTCACGCGCGCGACCGAGTTCTTGCATGATGCGCATTTCAATCGTCTCATCCAAAGTTCTTCCCGGAAGCGGCTCCAACTCTTCGTTTTTGTAAGCTTCAATCAGTTCTTGAACGCTTTTTTCGGCTTTAGTCAACTCCTCTTCAATATGGTCGACGGCTTCTTTGGGAATATCTTCATCGGAAATACCGAATGACAAACCCGTTCTCATCACCGCGCGAATCGCCAATTTCGTCACATCATCGACAAACTGCGCGCCGCGCGTTGTTCCGTATTCTTTTATAATCGTGTCTAAAATTTGAGCTTTAAAAGCGCCGATTGCGGTTTCATCAATCGTTCCGGCAAGCAATTCCCCGTCTTCGATAATGACGTAAGCGTCGGTTCTCAAATCCTCTTCCTTGTCTTTTGTGCCGACATTGGAAGAAAAAGCGATATTGAGGCCTTCCGGAAGAATTTGGCTGAAAATTTGCTTTCCGGTCCAATATTCATCCCCGTTTTCATCCACGCCGGCCGGAGCGGGCAATTCACGAATATCGGTTTTTCGAAGCAAGTCAAGCGCGTCGTCCTTATTGATGCGGCCCGTCACAGGATTGTCTTTTCGCGTCAGCAAAAACATGCCCGAAATGTGGTCGTGAATGCCGCCGATAATCGGACCGCCGAAACGCGGAGACAAAATGTTTTCCTGAACCTGAAGCAAAATTTTCGCTTCCGCGCGCGCTTCTTCGGTTTGAAGAACGTGCATGTTCATTTCATCCCCGTCAAAGTCGGCGTTGTAAGGCGGACAAACGGCCGGATTCATACGGAATGTCTTGCCGTCCAAAACCTTAACGCTGTGCGCCATAATACTCATTTTGTGAAGAGACGGCTGACGGTTAAAGAGAACAACATCGCCGTCGCGAAGGTGTCTTTCCACAATCCATCCGAATTCAAGCTTTTCACAAAGGTCTTCCTGATTGATGTCCGTGATTTTAATACGGCCGCCGTCGGAACGAATCACGTAATTCGCGCCCGGATAATTGACCGGACCGCGGCGAATGTGCTCCTTTAAGAAATCAACGTTGCGCTCCGTCACATGTTCCGGAATGGTCAAAACAAGTGCGATCGGCAATGGAACGCCGACTTCGTTGATGCTCAAATCCGGATCGGGTGAAATAACCGTACGTGCGGAGAAGTTGACACGCTTACCGGACAAACTGCCTCGAAAACGCCCTTCCTTTCCTTTCAAACGCTGAGAAAGCGTTTTTAACGGACGCCCGGATCTGTGCCGAGCCGGCGGAATACCCGAGACGGAATTGTCAAAGAAGGTTGTGACGTGATACTGCAAAAGTTCCCACAAGTCTTCGATAATCAACTGCGGAGCGCCCGCGTCTCTGTTTTCCTGGAATCTCTGATTGATACGAATGATATCGACCAGCTTGTGCGTCAAGTCATCCTCGCTGCGCTGACCGGACTCAAGCGTAATGGACGGCCTGACCGTGACCGGCGGCACCGGAAGAACGGTTAAAATCATCCATTCGGGACGCGCGTTTTCGGGATCCATGCCGATGACTCGAATATCTTCATCCGGAATATTTTCAAAGCGGTCGCGAATCTCAGTCGGCGTTAAACGCTCCCCGTTTTCAATGTATTCGGTCGGCTTTTCGAATTTGATTTCATTTTGTTCGGCGTCGCAATACGGACATTTTTTGACTTTGGCCGCTTCTTTATACACTTCGTTGATCAAATCATCCGGCATATGCCCGATGTCTTTGATGGATTCCAAATGCGCCAAATAACTTTCTTTTTGCGGATCGCTCAAAAGAAGGCGGCTGCAATTGCCGCAAACGGAGCGAAGCAATTTTCGAATCGTTTTGTTAAAACCGACATGAATCACCGGAACAACCAAATCGATATGGCCGAAGTGGCCCGGACATTCGCCGGCTTTGGAATGGCAGGTTTTACATCGGAGTCCGGGATCAATCACGCCCAGACGCGTGTCCATCAAACCCATTTCAATCGGAAAACCGTCTTCATCATACGTATCCGCGGTAATAACGTTTGTCGCGCTCATGTTTCGGATTTCTTTGGGAGAAAGCAAACCGAATTTAATGGCCGAAATTCTTTTCGGAATTTGTTGAATTCTTCTTGACATCATGATTACACCGCATCCTCAAGTTCCATTCTCGGAGCAACGCCCAAAGATTTAATTTCATCCAGCAAAAGCTTAAAGGAATAACTCATCTCGACCAAGTAAATATCCGTATCCGCTCCGCAATTCGGGCAGACCGCCATATTTCTTTGCCGATCAAATGTCGCAATCATGCCGCAGCTGCTGCAAACATACTCTTCGTCTTTGTCGGATTCTTCCAACAACCTTTCTTTTAAACACATGGCGGCGCCGTGCCCGACCAAAACGTCACGCTCCATTTCACCGAAACGAAGACCTCCTTCACGAGCGCGTCCTTCCGTGGGCTGCCGGGTCAACACCTGAACGGGGCCGCGGGACCGGGCGTGCATTTTTGAGGAAACCATGTGATGAAGTTTCTGATAAAGAATGACGCCGACGAAAACATCGGCCGGAATCATTTTTCCGGTAACCCCGTCATAGAAAACTTCTTTTCCGGTGTGCGCAAAACCGTATTTCTTTAAAGATTCTCGGAATTTAGCTTCATTGTCGCCGCCTTCTTCGGCTGCGGAAAACGCTGTTGCGTCCACGCGGCGTCCTTCCATGGAGCCGACTTTTCCGCCGATCATTTCAAGAACGTGGCCGACGGTCATACGAGACGGAATGGCGTGCGGATTAATCATTAAATCGGGAGAGAGACCGGACTCCGTAAACGGCATGTCGGCGATGTCCACTTTTAAACCGATAACGCCTTTTTGACCGTGCCTGGAAGCGAATTTGTCGCCGACATCCGGAACACGCTCGTCTCTGACTTTGACTTTTGCCAAGCGCGTGCCGTTGATGGATTCCGTTAAAATAACCGTGTCGACAACCCCTTGCTCATTGGAGCGCATGGTCACGGAACTTTCACGTCTTTGCTGGCTGAAACCGGAATCAAGGCCACCCGCATTTTCTTCAAGGAAACGCGGCGGGCTGGTTTTTCCGATTAAAACGGCATTGGGCGCGGCGTAAGTTTCGGGATTGACCAAGCCGTCTTCGTCAAGTTCAGAATAAGCCTCGGGGCTTCGTGCGCCGCGGTATTCCGAGTCGGGAATTTCAAACTTGTCTTCCTGCCCGCCCGGATAGCGGCGTTCTTCCCCTTCAAAAGTTCGAACGAAGTGACTGCGTCCGAGACCTCTTTGAATAGAGCCTTTGTTAAAAACGAGCGCGTCTTCGATATTATATCCTTCGTAAGAAAGAATGGCGACAACGAAGTTTTGCCCGGCCGGCCTTTCGTCAAAGCCGATGGATTCGCACGTTTGGGTGTATGTTAACGCCCGTTGCGGATAATGCAATATGTTTGCGCGCGTGTCGGGCCTTAATTTGTGGTTGGCGGTTGAAACCCCGATACACTGTTTAATCATCGCGGCACCCATCGTGCAACGCGGGGCGGCATTGTGTTCGGGATACGGAATCATTCCGGAGCAAATGCCCAAAATCAAATCGGGAGAAAGTTCCATGTGCGTGTGCCTTTCGTTTAAATCTCTTTCACGAAGCGCGACATAAGCGTTTTCCTCTTCTTCGGCGTCCAAGTATTCGATTAAACCGAGGTCGATTAAGTCTTCAAAACTCAATTCGCCGATTTTTAATTTTTCGATATGCTCTTCCGTTACCAAAACAGAGCCGTTTTCAACGATTAAAAGCGGTCTTCGGGCTCGGCCGATATCGGCGGAAATAATGACTTCGCCGGTGTGCTCCAAATAAGCCACGTTGACTTGTTTTGAGAAGTATCCTTTGCGTCTCATTTCGCGTATGCTTGAAACAAGCGTCAACGGGTCATCGTGCGTTCCGATTAATTCTCCGTCTAAGAATATTTTAGATCTGTTCATCATTCATCAATTCCCCCGTCATAGTCAATTCCGCCCAAAAAGTCATCGTCCAAATCATCGCGCATTTTTTCAACCGGTTCGATATCGGTGTCCGAAACGGCGTCTTCATCGCTGAATTCTCCTTCCGTTTTCTTAATGCCGATGGCTTTTTCTTCAAATTCGCTTTCGAACTCTTCTTTTTCGACACTGTCAATTTCATACTCAATAATTTCAGGCTGAATAAATTGGAATTTCTCAACGCCCAAATTGTAAAGCGCCTGTTTAATCGGATCCACATCATCCACTCCGGTGGAGAGCTCCACCATTTCCGCGAAGTTCTTCACAAGACCGCAGTTTGGACCTTCGGGCGTCTCGGACGGACAGAGACGGCCCCATTGCGTCGGATGTAAATCACGCGCTTCAAAGTGCGGTTGGGCACGGGAAAGCGGAGAAATCACACGGCGGAGATGAGAAAGGGTTGAGATGTGATCGTTGCGGTCCAAAAGCTGAGAAACGCCGGTTCGGCCGCCGACCCAATTTCCTGTGGCAAGCGGGTGTTGCAAGCGGTCGGTTAAAACGTCGGCGCGAACGATTGTAGCCACGTTGAGCTCACGGTTTCTCATGCTGGCGCGCTCCAGTTGATATTTAATATCGCGGGAAAGCTTGTTAAAAGAAACGCGGAAGAGGTCTTCCATTAAGTCTCCGGCAAGCTTCAAACGCTTGTTGGAATAGTGGTCTTTGTCATCTTCGTCGCGTTTTCCGAGAGCGAGTTCAAAACAGGATTCGGCCATTCTTGCCAAGAAATTGGCTTTTGAAATGCGGTCTTCGGGTTTGTCCCCGAGATGCGGCAACAAATATCTGTCCAATACGTAATTGGCGCGTTTGATTTGATATTCGCGGGCCTGCCCTGCGGCAACGCGCAAACCGATTTTTTCAATGGCTTCATGCATTGTTTCAACTTCCGCTTCATCTAAGTTTTCAAGCATGAATTTAACAATTTCGGGATCGGTTGAAACGGCCGTGACGATATCCTGGTCGGTCACAATACCGAGCGCGCGAATCAGCGTGATGAAATTCAAGCGGCCGGTGATGGACGGAAAAGACACTTCGAGCAAAGACTTGCGTCCGCGCTCAACAACCACCAGCGCGCGGTATCCTCTCTTTTGGGAGAAGACTTTCGCGACTTCGATTTTATCGCCGTAACGCTCGCCGTATTCGGTTAAGATTTTATTCGGCGCCAAATCCTCCAAGGTCATAACGACGCGCTCCGTGCCGCCGACGATGAAATAACCGCCGCAGTCAAGCGGATCTTCGCCGTCCGAGATTTTTTCTTCATCCGTCATGTCAACCAAATTGCAAACTTTGGATTTGAGCATAATCGGAAGCTGTCCGATATTGGCTTCAATCGGCTCGTCTTGTGTGTCTTGACCTTCTTTGACGACGGTCATTTCCAAGAACAGCGGAGCGGAATAAGAAAGATTTCGAAGACGCGCTTCATTGGGATGAAGTCTTTCGATTGCGCCGTCGGCTTCTTTGACGACCGGATTTTCAACGCGGATTTTTCCGAGTTTTAAACAAGTTCCTTCGATATCTGTTTCGATGATCTGTTGCTCATTAATAATTTTTTGTAATCCTGTGTCCAAGAATTTATTGAAAGAATCGATATGATGCTGAACAATTTTATCTTGCGTGAAATAATATTTCGCCAGGACGCGTGTGTCTAGTGTAATAGCGGGCACCCTCTTATGATTATGGTTTTATTTGTCTGTCTGTTCGATTAATAGATTATGAAAGTAAGCGGTATAGAAAGTAAACGTATGAGCGCAAACGGCATGGGCGTAAACGGCATGGGCGTAAACAGCATGAGCGTAAACAGCATGAGTGTAAACGGCATGAGCGTAAACGGCATGGCGTAAACGGCATGGGCGTAAACGGCATGGGCGTAAACGGCATGGGCGTAAACGGCATGGGCTTGAATGTAAGGAAATAAATAATATTTGTTGATAATATTTGTTGATAATATTTGTTGATAATATTTGTTGAAAACGGTTTGAAGGGATTCGCAAACATAAATTCCGGCATCGAATGAATTATTTACGCAAGAATGACGCAAAAATGATATAAAAAATCAAAATGAGACGACAAAAGAAAGGATTTTGCAGATACAACTTTGCGGTTACCGGTTTTTCTTTTGGTCTTTGCGAAAATCAGCTCGGCGATGGGACGGAAATGAGTGTCTTTTTGTAGGGAGAGAGCGGGATTGCAGGCGATTAGAGATAATAAATATTTCCCGAAATTTGATTTCAAAAATATCTGAAAAATAAACGATTCGACAGAAATCATGCGATTGTGTCAATCACAAGTCTGTAATAAAAAGATTCTTCGGCCGTTTGGCTTTTGCGCGTAATTTTGACAACGTCACCGATTTTTGCGCCGATTTCAAGAGCGATCGGATCATCATAGCGAATTTTGGGAAGCTTTTCTTTATCAATGGCAAATTTTTCAAGAACATTTGCCACTTCTTCCTCTCCGATAATTTCGTGATGCGGGACCGATTCATGATCAAGAAGTTTAAATGTCAAATCTTTTCCTCCGTGAGAAAGATGTAAGGGTCATATTTGAAAAGAAACAGACCGCAAACGCGGCATACGACTGCTGTTCACTTTTTGAAAAACATGTTTTATGCAATCATTACAATAGAACCGATGTAAACGCGGAACCGTTACCGTCAACATTCATCTCGGAAAACATAATGATAAACAGGGTTCACATGTATCAACCAAATATGAAAAAAATGGCGGGCCCATAGGGATTTGAACCCTAGGCCGACTGGTTAAAAGCCAGTCGCTCTGCCTGACTGAGCTATGGGCCCCTTCTGATTTGTTTGTCGTATCTGAAACAGAACCTACAAACATATTTGTTGTATTTATATGTTTTGCCTCGCGAGTCGTTTTCAAAAAAAGGAGAATTAAAGAGCAACATATAAGAGCAACATATATAACAAAGAGTCTGATTTTATGAAAGAAAACCGAATCGTACATAAAAATTTAAAACGGAAATAAAGATATTGTTTTTATTTTATGAGATAACATTAAAAAATTAATTTTTGTGATTAAAAATGCTTTTTGAAATACTGGAAAAAGAAGAGATGGCCGCCGATGTCTGGAAGATGGTTATTGACGCGCCCGATGTCGCCAAAGCCGCCAAAGCCGGCCAGTTCGTGATTGTCCGCGCTTATGAAAACAGTGAACGGATTCCGCTGACAATCGCCGATATCGATAAAGAGAAAGGAACCATTATGATGTCGGTTCAAGCGCTCGGAAAGGGAACGAAAATAATTACGAAAATGGAGGTCGGCGAATCTTTGGCCGATTTTGCGGGGCCTTTGGGAACGCCGGCCGACGTTAAAAAAATCGGAACCGTCATTTTGGTCGGCGGCGGTGTCGGAATCGCGCCGATTTACCCGCAAATCAAAGCCTACAAAGAGGCCGGAAACCGGGTCATAACGATTATCGGCGCTCGAAACGAAAAATTATTGATGATGGAAAAAGAATTTGAAGCCGCTTCCGATGAGCATTACGTCACAACGGACGACGGTTCAAAAGGCCGCCGCGGTTTTGTAACGGAAGTCATCAAAGAACTTTTGGATAAACAAAACGCCGGGGAATATGAGGGGGAAAAAATCGGCCGTGTTGTCGTCATCGGCCCGCCGATTTTAATGAAAGTGGCGACGGATATGATGAAAGATTATCCGGACGTTGAAATTATCGTCAGCGTCAATTCCATGATGATAGACGGCACCGGAATGTGCGGCGGATGTCGTGTTATTGTCGGCGGCGAGGTCAAATTCGCATGTGTGGACGGTCCCGAGTTTGACGGCCGATTGGTGGATTTTGACACCGTTATGAATCGATTGATGATTTATAAAAAAGATGAGCTGGCCGCGTCTCAAAAATATGACGAAGAATGCGGCGGCATTTGCTCGACGTTTAAATGAGCGTAAGTGAGCACAAATAAGAATTTGAGAAGAGAAAAAAGTTAGGGAAGGATTTGAAAAGGTATGACTGTTGCTGAAAAGAAAAAACCCGGACGTGTTGCGATGCCGGAACAGCCGGCGGATGTTCGCCGCAATAATTTTGAAGAAGTGGCGCTCGGATATACGACGGAAGGCGCCGTATTGGAAGCGTCGCGCTGCATTCAGTGCCGTGTGCCGCGCTGTGTGGAAGGATGTCCCGTAAATGTCAATATTCCCCGATTTATCAAACAAATCGCGGAGGGGAATGTCAATGAGGCGGCCGAAACTTTGTTTGAAACCAATATGCTTCCTTCGATTTGCGGCCGCGTTTGCCCGCAGGAAACACAGTGTGAAGAACTGTGTGTTTTGGGCAAAAAGGGAGATCCGATTGCGATCGGCCGATTGGAAAGATATGCGGCCGACGCCGTCCGAGAAGCGGGCGGTAAAAGCTGCAAAATCGGAGACGGTTCGGAAATAAAAGAAGGATTGACGGGCGGCGGTTGTTTGGCGCCGTCTTCCGGAAAAACGGTTGCCGTCATCGGCGCGGGGCCGGCAGGATTAACGGCTGCGGCGGATTTGGCAAAACGCGGCCATAAAGTAACGATTTTTGAATCTTTGCATTTGCCGGGCGGGGTTTTAACGTACGGCATTCCGAGTTTTCGATTGCCCAAAGATGTTGTCAAAGCGGAAATAGAAAATGTTTTGGCGCTCGGCGTCGATTTGAAAACGGATTATGTAATCGGTCGGATTAAAACATTGGATGAGATTTCCGCAGAATTTGACGCGGTCTTTTTGGGAACAGGCGCGGGTTTGCCCAATTTTATGGGAATTCCCGGAGAAAATTTAAACGGCGTTTATTCCGCGAATGAGTTTTTAACGCGCGTCAATTTGATGAAAGCGTATGAGCAGGATTCCGAAACAATGATTCGGAAGGGAGAACATGTGGTCGTTGTCGGCGGCGGAAATGTCGCGATGGACGCGGCGCGCTCGGCGCTTCGGCTCGGCGCCAAAAAGGTGACCGTTGTTTATCGCAGAAGCGACGCGGAACTTCCGGCGCGCCGAGAAGAAATCGAGCACGCCAAACACGAGGGAATCGAATTTTGTCTGCTCTCCAATCCGACGCGAATCCTCGGAGATTACGGGGACGGAACGCCTCAAGGCCGAAAATTCGATGTCAAAGCGGTCGAATGTGTCAAAATGGAACTCGGCGAGCCGGACGAATCCGGAAGGAGAAGCCCGAGAGCCGTCGACGGGTCGGAATTTTTAATCGACGCGGACGTTGTCATCATCGCCATCGGCACCTCTCCCAATCCGTTGATTTTTATCGGCGCTTCCGGCGTCGAGAAAACGAAATACAAAACGATTGCCGTGAACGAGAAACTTCAAACGACGAAAGAAAACGTTTTTGCCGGCGGCGATGTCGTCACCGGTGCCGCAACTGTCATTTCCGCGATGGGCGCCGGGAAAAAAGCGGCAAAATCCATTGACGACTACATGATGAAAAAATAAAGATGTTTCTTACTGTTTTATTTTTCCATTTTTATTTTTTTTCGTTTTTGAAGAATGAGCGGTCTTTTTTCTGTTTGGCGCGCGTTTGGCTTTTTAGAATTTGCGCCCCGTGTTTTTAATTTTTATTTCATAAATTGAGGAATTCTTTGTTTTATTTCATTTTTCATTTTATTTTATTTTTTTCATAAAGTATATGTAAAAATGGGCGCATTACAAAATAACAATTAAAAAGAGTCGGAAATATGGCGGATTATGACGAAAGAATGAGTGAAATAACCCAGCTCCATGAAGAAGAAAAATTTATTGAAATTATAAAACGGATTGAAGAGATTCCAAAAGAAGAATGGGATTATGAGTTGACCGGATATTTGGCGCGCGCTTACAACAATATCGGAGAATATGAAAAAGCGTTAACTCTTTTGTTATCCGTCGAAGAAGAAGGGCGGCATGATTTGATTTGGCATTTTAGAATCGGATATTCATATTATTATTTGGAGCAATTGGAAGCCGCCGAAAAATCATTCACCCGCGTTTTACAATCCGATCCCGGGGATTCGGGCGCGTTGGAGTTTTTAAATGCGATTCGGATGGAAATGAAAGAAATCCAAATCATCAAACACGAACAAGAAAAGGCCGCGATGGCTCAAATGAAGGATTGGCTGCATTATGAAAGCGAAGTGAAGCAAAAACCCGCCGAAATCGAACAAACCGGGGAATTTGATCTTCACGGATTGCATTATTACATTTACAAATACAAGATTGAAAAAGAAACGCCGTGGCTTTTGGGGGTTTGCGGCGGTTTTGAAAGATTCGATTTAGAGAACAGCGGACACACATTCAGCGAAATGAAAAAATACAGTCCCAAAAAAGCGGAAGAGGACGCCGTAAAAATCATTGAAAAGATTCGGGCGGAATCCCAAAATGAAACAAAAACGGGATTCAAAAAATATACAACGTTTGGGGAAAACGGAAAAATAGAATACGGTCCGTTTTTGGGATCCGTTTTATTGAATTCCTATCATTTCGACGCAAAAGAAATCAAAACGAATCTCAAACACGATTGGAATATTTTAATTTCCGACGATGAAAACGATACGGGAAAATCGGACGGATTTTTTTTCGAATACAATGGAATGATTATCGTCATCAACTATATAGAAGCGCCCATTTTCACCTTCGACATGGAACTCTTGGACGGAATGGGCGACATGGAAGAAGAAGCGGTGGAAGTCGCAAAAACGCATGTCGCGCAAGTTATTATAACCGTCCTTGAAAAAGGAAGAAATCCGATTGATGTCGCGTTGCTTTATACGAAAGTCGCCTCCAGCTGTTTAAAAATGGAAAACGCAATCGGTTTTTGTACGGCGGGAACAATTTTTCAACCCGACGATTACATCGACATGGCCGAAACGATTCACGATGGAAATTTGCCGGTTTTAAATTGGGTTCACATCGGCATGGCCGAAACGGAAAAAGGAGTATCGGCATATACATATGGTTTTCACATGTTTGGAAAAGATGAAATAGAAATTATCGACAGCCAAAAAGAACCGGAAATCATTTATCTCCTTTTGATTGACCTTATTTATTACGTTCTTTTAGAAGACATCACCCTTTCGGACGGCGAAACCATCGGTTTTCCGGATTTTCAAAACGTGAAAATTACAAAATCAAAAGGCGTCTTTTTAGAAGAAGACACGATAAAAATAGAACTTTAAAAAAGAAAACAAGCCGAATATAAAATCCGCCGAAAAGAAACAAATCTCAAATCAACGGAATCGGAAAAATCAAAAAAATGCAATCGGATTGCAGCAAATCATTGACTGCGAATCTGATAGGCTTTTATTTTTAATTTAAATTTTTTGAATCAAACTCAATCCAATTTAAAAGCGTCTTTTGCCGAAAAACCGCCGTGAACAACGGCGCTGATTCTTTTGGTCGTTCGAATCGGATCTTCGGACTGAAACACGTTCCTTCCGATGGCGACTCCTTTGCCGCCGGCTTCAAGAGAATCTGAAATCATTTGCAAAAGATCCAATTCGGATTCCATATGGGGACCGCCGGCGATAATGACGGGAATCGGCGTTCCTTTAACGACTTCGCGAAATGAATCTATGTCGCCGGTGTAATTCGTTTTAACGATATCGGCGCCAAGCTCGGCCGCCAGTCGGGCGGAGTGCGCGACGACTTCTTTTCCGAATTCGGATGTGATTTTCGGGCCGCGCGGGTAAACCATTGCCAGCAGAGGCATTCCCCATTCATCGCATTTTTGGGCGACTTTTCCGAATCCCTCAAGCATTTCCGGCTCGTCTTCCGCGCCGATATTCACATGAATCGAAACCGCGTCGGCGCCGACTTTAATCGCTTCTTCTACGGTTGTGACCAAAACTTTGTGATTGACATTCGGACCGATGGAAGTCGACGCGGAAAGATGGATGATTAAACCGATGTCGTTGCCGTATTTTCGATGACCGTATTTGGCAATCCCCAGATGGCAAAGAACGGCGTTTGCGCCGCCCAACGCGACTTTATCCACCGCGGCCGGCAAATCCGTCAATCCTTTAATCGGGCCGACGCCGACACCGTGATCCATCGGCGCGATAATCATGCGGCCGGTATCTCTTTTTACAAAACGTTCCATTCGAATGGATTTTCCGATGATGCTCATAATTTTACTTCCTTATTGATTTTTTATTTGCTTGATGTTTATTTCATATTTTTTGTTTTATTTTGCATTATATTTTTTACATAATAAGATAAAAATCTCATTACTGAAATTGTACAAAACGTGCTCGTTTAATAAAACTTTAAATGAAATGTTCGTGCTACGTGTTAACACGATACACACCAACACTATAAATAGATTTTCATTGAATCAAAGTTTTAGAAAAATCAAGAGTTTCAAAAAGACTCCCGTCAAATATATTTATTAAATTTTTTAATAAAATATACGGATTATGATGAAATAATCCCGATAAGGTATACCGGATTAATTGAGTGAGGAAATAAACCCGATAAGGTATACCGGATTAATTGAGTGAGAAAATAAACCCGATAAGGTATGACCGGATTAATTAAGTGAGAGAATAAGCCCGATAAGGTATATTCTATCAAATTTTTTAATAAAACACATGAACTATAACAAAATAAACCTGATAGGGTATATTTTACCGGGTTTTTAATAAAACGCACGAATTATAACAAAATGAATCTGATAAGGTATATTTTACAATAAAAAAGATGGGTCGGAAGAATAGGGGCCTAAATTAATCCCAAAAAGGTATAATGATGAAAAATGAAAATATGAAAAACGCAAAAACAAAAACGCAAAAACAAAAATACAAAAAAAACGCAAAAACAAAAA
>JAVESN010000050.1:0-13064 GCA_034006575.1 Methanimicrococcus sp. | reverse complement strand
AACATGAAAAATAAGAACATGAAAAATAAGAACATGAAAAATAAGAAACATGAATGATGTGAAATCAAAAAAATAAAAAAGCTCCGCTGTAAATTAAAATCGGTCAAAATAAAAAACAACCGGAATGAAAAACAACAGGAATGAAAAACAACAGGAATGAAAAACAATCAAAATGAAAAACAATCAAAATGAAAACGACATAATGAAAATAATAGGATAAAAACAACATGAACGGATGAAAAAAAGAAAAATGAGAAAAGAAAATGAAACGATGGGTTTAATCACCGTTTAATTTGGATTTTCGGACCCATTTGTAATCTCTCATTTTTGCAGATCTTCCGAATCCGCATGCGACACATTGTTTTGTGTGGATGTTAAAAGATGTGCTTCCGCATCTTCTGCATTTCATATGTGTGCGTTTTTGTCTCTGACCCATGGAGGGCGTTCCTTTAACCATTGCTTCTTCACCTTTGTAAATTATTAATGAAATGATGTATGAATTGAACCTGATAAACAGAATTAAGCATATAAAATCATCGGATGAAATTTAGAATTTTTAAAATTAGAAATTTAAAACATAAATTTTAATTAAAAAATTTAAATAATAAATATAATTAAAAAAATTAATTTTCATAAAAATTGAATAAAAAAGATCGGATGAACCGATGCTTCAATCAGTCAAATTTTTTGATTTTTAAGGAGATACGTAAACAATGTTATCTCCTCTGACAACGAGGCTGGAGTATTTTTTGATGCTGACGCCGTCTTTTAACTCTTCCGCATTGTCAAGAACGAGATTCATGTGAATATCGTAGCCTTTTAATTCTCCTCTGAATTCACGACCGCCTTTCAGGCGTGCAATCACCGGCTTGTTTAAAGCCTCATTTAAAACATCAAGAGGTCTGTTCGTCATAAGTATTACCTTTTTTGTTGCATTAAAAGCATAAAAGCGCAAAAGCGCCGCATAATTTATAATAATTAAATTGATAATAATTTTTTGTATAAATATCGATTAATCGATGAGATTTTCACCGATTTCTGCATCTTCCGTAACTCCGGGAAAATGCAGACTATAATTTATTTTAAAACCCGATAATGATATTTAAACATATCTGTTTAAAGAGAATAAAACCGTTTTAATTATCGGGAGAGGTAAAATAAGAAAAAATCAATCATCAAACGCAAATAAAAATATTTAAGAGAATTTATAAAAAACAAACCGCCTCAAACTGTGAAACAGCCGGTCCTTTTTCAAAGAATAAAAATTTGAAAATGAATCATAAAATTTATTATAATGAATAACGGTTGTCATCTTAAGAAGTTTTTTAGCTTTTTGATTCAGGGAACAAAGAAATAGAAGAACAGAGGGAACAGGTGTGGCATCGGATAACAAAATAAAAATGGAAATAAAAAACGAAAAAAACAATAAAAGAAAATGTGTCATGACCATCGCCGGCACGGATTCCGGCGGCGGGGCGGGGGTCAGCGCGGATTTAAAAACATTTGCGGCGCTCGGGGTTCACGGGGCAAACATTATTGCGTCTGTCACCGCTCAAAACACGCTCGGCGTTCAATCCGTTTTTGACATTCCGATTGAAGAAATTGAAAAACAAATCGATTCGGTTTGCTCGGATATGGACGTCGTTTTTGCAAAAACGGGAATGTTATCCTCCCCCGAAATCGTTCGGTTTGTTTCCAAAAAAATAAAAGAATATGATTTATCGTTAGTGGTCGATCCCGTCATGGCGGCCGAATCCGGCGGCGAACTTTTAAGAAAAGAAGCGGTCGAGATGATGAAAGAAACCCTTTTGCCGGTATCGTATGCGGTCACGCCGAATATTTACGAAGCGGAAATATTATCCGGGATGAAAATAAAAAATAAAGAGGAAGCAAAGGCGGCCGCCGTAAAAATCTCGGAGACCGGAATTCCTTACGTGATTGTCACCGGCGGGCATTTGGAAGCCGAAGACATCGTTTATGATTCTAAAAACAAAGAATTTACATATTTGTCCGGAAAATTTGTCACGGGCGGAACGCACGGAACCGGCTGTACTTATTCCGCCGCGTTGGTTTCTTATTTGGCGCGCGGATATTCGTTTGACCAAGCCTGCCTGTCCGCTAAAAGTTTTGTCGTTGACGCGATATTATATTCTCAAAAAATCGGAAACGGCGTCTCCCCCGTCAATCCGGCCGGATGTTCCGTATTTTACTCAAAACGCGCTTTGGTGATTGAAAACATATTATCGGCGTGGGAAATTTTAAAAGAAAATGAAATATTTCCGACTCTGATTCCCGAAGTCGGAACAAATATCGCGATGACCCTCCCGGACATCTTCAACGAGTCGGCGGATTCGGATTATTACGCTTCAAAAATGTACCCGCACCAACAAATGACATCCGTTGACAAACGAGACGGAAACATGGGCGCCGACGGTTTTGGATCTTTTTATTCAACGTTTGCCGCGTTTTCCGGCAGAATTCACAAAGTCAAAGACAAAACCGGAAAAAAACTGAGCGCAGAACCCCTCGGATACCCGACATTCGGTTCCGGCTCGAATTTGTCAAAAGTTATTTTCGCCGCCCAAGAATTTGATCAAACCGTCCGCGCGTGTATCAATTTGAAATACACGAAAGAAACGCTTCCATTTTGCGACTCCGCCGAATTGAGCGCTTGTTCTTTTAACCGCGAAGATGAGCCGCAAAATTGCGACCAAACAAAAGAATGGGGAACCCTTTTCGCGATTGAGAAAAATGAAACAATCGTTCCCGACATTATTTATGAAGACGGCGGATACGGAAAAGAAGGAATCATCCGAATTTTGGGGACGGATGCCGTTGACGCCGCAAACAAAGTCCTCTTAATTTGCGATGAAATCAAAAACAAAGATAAAAAATAAAAACGGAAAAAAACGAAACCGGGAATAAAGAAAAAAAGAGAAATCCCAAATGCGCCCCTTTTAATTTTCGATTTTGAGCAAGCGACGCGCGCGAAAAATCTGAAATTTGCGGCCGGACGCAAAAATATCAAATAAAAAATCACTGACATCTTTTCAATTTCAATTTAAAGCCGACGGACGTTTTCGCTGTTGGAGCGCCGTGTTTTTATTTACCGCTTGCGGTTTTGGATTGCGATTACAGTCTACGGCTGAGGTTTGCGGTTACGGTTTGCAGACGGCAACGGACTGCCGCATGCTGCTTATCGGCTGCGCGCCGTTTCACGAAAGACACCTCATTTAAAAAATATGAAAAATATAATCCTGTTTTTCAAGAAAATAAAAATGACGCCGCTATTTTTTTCAAAAATAATTGAAAAACGGAAATCATTTTCCCAAAAAATAAAAATCAAAAATTCGCGGCAATTGAGAAAGTAAAAATGAAAATAAAAATAAAATAAAAATAAAAATAAAAATAAAATAAAAATAAAAATAAAATAAAAATAAAATAAAATAAAATAAAAATAGAAATAGAAACAAAAGTAAAAACAAAAAATAAAAAAGCGAAAAATGAAAGAGGAAATCAGAATTTTTTCGTCATGTAAATGCCGTCGAATTCGTATCCGTATTTTCGATAATATTCACGAACGCCGATTCCGCTGATGACGGAAATTTTTTCATATCCTTCTCGTTCCGAGATTTCTTCCGCTTTTTGAATCAATTCCTTGCCATACCCGCGATGTTGCCAAGAACGATTGTTATCCGCAAGCGGCGCCGTTAATGTTTCGGATGTTTCGCCCAAAGGGGTTAACGACCCGTAAATATGAAGCTCGCGAATCAAAGCGGTGTTTTTCAAAGACGGGATGTGAGGAGAATGCGGGAAACGAAGGCGAATAAAGCCGATCAAAACATCCGTTTTGGGGTCTTCAAAAGAAATGAAATGTTCCAGACCGCCGCAACAATCATACGAGTCCACCGTCAATTGAATGTTTTTCGGATCCGGCGGATTGTTCTTCAAAATGTTGTGACCCACTTCTCGACAGCGAATACACCGGCAACGCCCTCCTCTTGCGTGAAGCAACTTTTCCGCTTCCTGGCGGACATTGCTTTTTTGGATTCCCGAAAGAATCTGATTCGCCGGAATATCACGCTGAACCCTCTGAAGGCGCGTCCATTTCGGTAAAAGGGCTTTGATTTGGGAAATGAATTCCGGACCGTTCTCATCATTGAGCGGAACATATTCCCCGTTTTGCCACATTTTGCAAAGTTCCGTTCCTTCCGTCACCAAAGTCGGATAAATTTTTAAATAATCCGGTTTGAAATTCGGATTTTCAAACAATGTTTGAAATCCCGACAAATCGCGCTCTAAATCCGTATCAAACAAACCCGGCATCATATGAAAACCGACTTTAAATCCGCTGTCGCGCAACCGCCGATTCGCGCTCGCCGTTTCCGAGACGGTATGCCCGCGATTCATTTTTAAAAGGACGTCATCAAAAAGACTTTGAACCCCAAGCTCGACTTTCGTTCCGCCGAGTTTTAAAAACAAATTAATGTGCTCCTCGCGCGCCCAGTCCGGACGCGTTTCAAACGTCATTCCGACATTTCGAACAGAAGCCGTTTCATTCGCTTTTTGAACATCTTCCAAAAGCAAAAACGGGTGGGAGGAATCACCGGAAAAGAAATTTGAAATACGAGATCTCCAAACAGGAATTTGAGGCTCGGATTCCGTCATCGGCGACTCATAATCATTCATCGCCTCTAAACAACGCTTAACGAACCATTCCTGATAATCAATCGAACGCGCCGAAAAAGTGCCGCCCATAACAATCAATTCCGTTTTTGAAACATCATGGCCGATTGTGTTTAATTGCCGCAGGCGTGAGCTGACTTGGAGATACGGATCGAAGTTAAATTCAAAAGCGCGCATTGCGGCGGGTTCGCGCCCCATATAACTTTGGGGGGACGCAAAAGAAGAATCCGGACCGCCCGGGCAGGGCAGGCATTTCCCATGCGGACAAGGCGCAGGCGACGTCATTGCGGCGATGACGGCAATCCCGGAAATGGTTCGAACCGGTTTTCTTTGAAGCACGTCTCGAACGGCTTTTTGCTCGTCCGAATTTCCGCGAAGAATAATATCGCCGTTGCTGGGAAGCGTGGAAAGCCCGTATTTTTTAGAAACCTTCTTTTTCATTTGAGTCAAATCTTTTTCCGATTTGAATTCTCCGGCAACGGCAAAAAGAAGAATCTCACGACAAGCGGCATTGAATTTTTCATCCGACGTATTAAATTCTTGATAACTCATCTGTAACTTATCCCCCTCATCTAATAGAAGGACTTTAAAGCAAATTAAACTTGTTCAAAAACGAAATGAATAAAAGTCATAAAATGTCTTTTTTAAAAAAAGGTATAAAAGATTTATAAGTTCCGTCTGTATTAAAACATAAAATATCAATATTAAAAAAATATCAAAATATTAAAAAAAATCAAAATATTAAAAAAATATCAAAATATTTGAATACGTTCTCATAATTACATTATCTTTAAAAAATTAAAAAAGTGAAATCATGAAATTCGGCATTGAATTTGTTCCAAACGAACCTGTTTTTAAATTGGCGGCAAACGCAAAAGCCGCGGAAGATCAAGGATTTGAATATGTTTGGATGACGGATCATTATAATAATCGCGATGTATATTCCACGCTCACCGTCATCGCGTCGGCGACAAACAAAATAAAAATCGGAGCCGGCGTCACCAATCCGTATACCAGAAATCCGGTCGTAACGGCCGCGAGCATTGCGACCGTCAATGAAATTTCCGGAAACCGAACGATTCTCGGAATCGGGCCGGGCGATAAGATAACGTTTAATTCCCTCGGAATCGGCGGGGAAAAACCGTTAACGGCCGTCAAAGAAACGGCGAAAGTCGTTCGAGAATTATGGACCGGACGAAAAGTAACGTATGAAGGCGACACGCTTCAATTAAAAAACGCGAAATTGGATTTTACAAATCCGAAGAAAACAGAAAAGGGAATGGAAATCCCGATTTATATCGGCGCGCAAGGGCCGAAAATGTTAGAAATGGCCGGCGCTGTCGGAGACGGTGTTTTGATTAACGCGTCCCATCCGGATGATTTCAAAATCGCTCGAGCTCAAATTGAAAAAGGAGCGCAATCGGCAGGCAGGGGTTTAAAAGAGATTGACATTGCCGCCTACACTTGTTTTTCAATTGACGAAGATATTGAAAAAGCCTATGCCGCGGCAAAACCCGTTATTGCGTTTATTATTGCCGGTTCCGGTGATGTTTTGTTGGAAAGACACGGCGTTTCCAAAGAAACAAAAGATGAAATCGTGAACGCTGTGTCAAAAGGTGAATTTAAAGAATTAAACGCACTCATCAAAAATGAAACCGCGGATCGTTTCGCCGTCATCGGCGATTTTGAAACCTGCTTTCAAAAAATCAAAGAGTTGGAAAAAGCGGGCGTGACGCAAATGGTGGCCGGATCCCCCATCGGCCCGAACAAAGAAAAATCCATTCGGCTTCTCGGAAAAATAATCGCCGAGTTTGAAAATGAGAATAATATATAAAATATGAAACGAAAAAAGGAAGAGAGAGGGGAAATATGATTCGCGCATTTTATGTCGGCCGTTTTCAGCCTTTTCATTACGGGCATGAAAAAATATTGAACACGATTGCAGAAGAAGTCGACGAGGTTGTCATCGGCATCGGAAGCGCTCAAAAAAGCCACACCGGACACGACCCGTTTACCGCGGGCGAGCGTGTGGAAATGGTTTTAAAATCTCTGGAAAACTTTCCGATTCGCCATTATATAATTCCGCTTCAAGATGTGGAATACAACGCGCTTTGGGTTTCTCACGTCAAATCCATGTCTCCGAAATTTGACGTCGCTTATTCCAACAACCCGCTTGTGATTCAACTTTTTACGGAGGCCGGAATTGAAATCCGCCACCCCGAAATGCACGAGCGCAAAATTTATTCGGGAACAACGATTCGAAAATCTATGATCGAAGGAAAAGAAAGAGAATGGGCGAATTATGTCCCAAAACCCGTCGCGGAAGTCATTGATGATATCGACGGAATTTGCCGAATCAAACGCATCTCCGGAAACGATCATTAAATAAAAGAGATGACATCGTAAAAAACGATTTCCTTTTTTTCTTTCCTTCTTTCTTTCTTTCTTTCTTTCTTTCTTTCTCTCTTTCTTTCTTTCTTTCTTTCCTTCTTTCTTTCCTTCTTTCTTTCCTTCTTTCTTTCCTTCTTTCTTTTTCATTTGTTCTTTTATTTTTCACGCCTTCTTTTATTTTTAATTCACCACTTCTTCTTTTATTCTTTTATTTTTCATTTTTTTATCATTTCTATTTCATTGATTTTTATTCTTCGATTTTGGTTCTAAAATTCGAGGCTCCATTTTAGAAACAAACAAAAACGGTGCGACTCCGCACGCCGGCGTTTTTTTTGAGCGAGAAGAAGACGGATAAAAGCGATAAATAAAAAGATGAAAAAGCAAAAAGAAAACAAAAAAATGAAAAAAACAAAAAATGGAAATGAGAGGAAAAAACGAAGAATATTGGTAGTAAAAACACATTGGATTTCAAGAATAAAAAAATATCAAAAAAATGATTGGAAAAAAGATATCAAAAGAAAAATATCAAAAGAAAAATATCAAAAAAAATATCAAAAAAATATCAAAGAAATATCAAAGAAATATTAAAGAAAAATATCAAAGAAATATTAAAGAAAATGATATCAAAAAAATAAAAAAATTAAAGAAGTTGAAAAAGAGTTAAAAAAGAAAAGAATAAAAATATTATTTATTATTCTTCAAAGGCTTCTTTAACTTTTTTAAAAAAACCGCCTTTTTCTTTCTTTTCTCTTTTCTTGGTGCCGGCTTTTGTGGTGGCTTCAAACCCGGAGGATTTGGCAAATTCTTCGAGTATTTGACGCTGCTCTTGGGACAATCGATCCGGCGTAATCAAATTTACCGTAACGAATTGGTCTCCGACAGACTTGCTGTTGACGCGCGGAAAACCTTTTCCTCTCAATCGGAAAGTGCTTCCGGTTTGAGTGCCCTCGGGAACCGTCATGGTGACATCGCCGCCGAGCGTTTTAACGGTGATTTCCGTCCCCAACGCGGCTTGTACGAAGTTCAAATCGACGTTGACATAGATATCATCCATTTCGCGAACGAAATAGCTGTCGGGAGCGACGCGAATGACGACGTATAAATCCCCTGCCGGAGCGCCTTGGTCGCCGGCGTTTCCTTCTCCCGAGAAACGAAGGCGCATACCGTTTGGAACGCCCGCGGGAACGGGAACGGATAATTTCTTTGACGAACGAACTTTTCCTTTTCCGGAACATTTCGGACACGGCGTTTCAATCATTTTACCGCTGCCGTGACAAACCGAACACGTCGATTGAGAAACCATATTTCCAAACGGTGTTTGAATCGTGCGCGCCGTGCTTCCGCTTCCTCGGCATTCCGGACACGTTTTTACAGAAGTTCCTTGCTTTGCGCCGGTTCCCATACATTTGTCACACTCAATGACTTTTGGAACCTCGATTTCAACCGTTTTTCCTTTGTAAGCTTCCTGCAATGTTAAACGCAACTCATATTGAAGATCCGCGCCGCGTTGAGGTCCGCGGTTGCGTGAGCCGCCATAACCGCCGCCGAAAATATTTCCAAAAATATCTCCGAAAATATCCCCAAAGTCACTGAAATCAGCCCCTCGGAAGATATCGTCCTGCGAATAGCGGCTGTCAAATCCGGCGTGTCCGAACCGGTCGTAAGAAGAGCGTTTTTCTGAGTCGGACAAAACCGCATAAGCTTCCGATATTTCTTTAAATTTTTCTTCGGCCTCCGGAGAATCATTCTTGTCCGGATGATATTGCATCGCAAGCTTGCGATAGCTTTTTTTAATCTCGTCATCCGTCGCATCTTTAGAGACGCCGAGAATTTCATAATAATCTGTTTTCGTAGCCATAAAAATCCATTCTGAAAATGATTCAATAATTCGTAATTTCGAATACTTTGCGCCGACAAATATAAAAAATGAATTGAATTGAATTAAATAATTTGAGTTTACGGAGTCAAAAATACAAACAAACCTTTAAAAATTTATTGAATAAATCCGTCAATAAAAATAATCATTGATAAAAATTTAAAGATATGAATTAAAAACACGGTTTAAAAGATATAATTTAAAACACGGTTTAAAAGATATAATTTAAAACACGGTTTAAAAAATATAATTTAAAACACGGTTTAAAAAATATAATTTAAAACACGGTTTAAAAAATATAATTTAAAGGCGTTGTTTTAGATATTAAAATATAAAATAAAGAGAAGGGCAAAAATGCCGCTTCTGTTTTATTTATGATATATATCTTATTTATCTCATGTTGATTGACACTGATTTTTTAATTTTTTATTTAATTCTTTTCGTTTTCCGCGGAAGCGTCTTCGTATTCGGCGTCGACAAAATCGTCTTTTTCACCGGCCGGCGCTTCATATTCGGGCGCGCCTTCTTGACCGGCTTGCGCCGCTTCGGCCGCTTTTCTGTAAATCGCTTCTGAAATCGGATAAACCGCCGTTTCCAAAGCTTCGGATTTAGATTTAATGACTTCGATATCCGTTCCTTCAAGAGCGGTTTTAAGTTCATCCATTGCTGTTTCGACGGCTTTCTTTTGATCTTCGGTCACACCGACATCTTCCGGAAGCTGAGAAACCGCTTTTTCGGCCGCGTTTAAGAGAGAATCGGCATTGTTTCGAGCTTCGATTTCTTCTTTCTTTTTCTTATCTTCTTCGGCGTGAATTTCTGCGTCTTTGACCATGCGTTCAATTTCTTCATCCGAAAGTCCGCCCGGTTTTTGAATGGTAATGGATTGTTTTTTACCGGTGCCGAGGTCTTTTGCGTCGACGTGAAGAATACCGTTGGCGTCGATATCAAACGTCACTTCTACCTGGGGAATGCCGCGGGGGGCCGGCGGAATGCCGTCTAAGATGAATCTTCCAAGCGTTTTGTTGCCGGACGCAACACTGCGCTCCCCTTGAAGAACGTGAATTTCAACGGAAGTTTGGTTGTTGGCGGCCGTTGAGAAGACTTGGCTTTTTTTGGTCGGAATGGTTGTGTTCCTCTCAATAAGCGGCGTTGAAACGCCTCCGAGTGTCTCAATGCCGAGCGTCAGCGGAATAACGTCTAAGAGAAGAATGTCTTTGACGTCTCCCGTTAAAACGCCGCCCTGAATGGCTGCGCCGATGGCGACGGCTTCGTCGGGATTAATGTTTTTGTACGGCTTTTTCCCGGTGAACTTTTCGATTAAGTCCACAACGGCGGGCATTCTTGTCGAGCCGCCGATTAAAATGACTTTATCGATTTTTCCAATCTCCAATTTGGAGTCTTCCAGAGCTTGGCGCATGGATACCAATGTTTTCTCAAGCAAATCTTCCGTCATTTTCTCAAATTGCGCGCGAGTGATATCAATATCCATGTGGAGTTGATCTCCGTCGGGACCAAGAGCGATAAACGGCAGGTTGATGTTGGTGGAGGTCACGCCGGAAAGCTCGATTTTCGCTTTTTCCGCGGCGTCTTTTAAACGTTGGAGAGCCGCCAAATCTTTGGACAAATCAATGCCGTTTGATTTTTTGAATTCGGAAACCAAATGATCAACGATTCTGTTATCAAAGTCGTCTCCACCCAGGCGCGTATCTCCGCTGGTTGCCAATACTTCAAAGATGCCGTCGCCGATTTCTAAGATCGAAACGTCGAATGTTCCGCCGCCCAAATCGTAAACAAGGATTTTTTGATCGGCAGAGCCTTCTTCTTTGTCAAGGCCGTAAGCCAATGCCGCGGCTGTCGGTTCGTTAATAATTCTTAAAACTTCCAAGCCGGCAATGGTTCCGGCATCTTTTGTCGCTTGTCTTTGCGCGTCATTGAAGTAAGCCGGAACGGTAATAACGGCTTGAGTGATGGTTTCGCCCAGGTAAGCTTCCGCGTCGGCCTTGAGTTTTTGAAGAATCATTGCCGAAATTTCTTGCGGCGTGTATTCTTTTCCGGTTAATTCAACTTTATAATTCGCGTCGCCCATATGTCTTTTAATGGACAACACCGTGTTTTTGGAATTGGAAACCGCTTGTCTTTTTGCGATTTGCCCGACCAGTTTTTCACCTTTTTTGGAAAAGCCGACAACGGACGGAGTCGTTCTTCCGCCTTCCGCATTCGGGAGAACGGCGGGCTCGCTGCCTTCCATGACTGCAATACAAGAATTTGTCGTACCTAAGTCGATACCTAAAATTTTTGCCATAATTTCACCTTATTTTTTTATTTAAATTTTTGTAAATAATAATAAAATATAATAATATATGTATTAATATATAGAAAGATAAGAAAATTTATTTTATAGTGTTGAATAGAGGGTTGAATAGTGTTTATTTTAGAGTTTGAATAGTGTTTGAATAGTGTTTGAATAGTGTTTAGATAGGATAGTTTTTTGTTTTTATTGGTTTTTATTGTATTGTGTTTTTCAAAGGACTGCGTCATATGAATTAAACTTCATCCGGAAGCGTTGAAACCGTAACGGATGCCGGTCGAATCACTTTTGAATGAAGCATATAACCGGGTTTGAAAACGTCCGTGATTGTTTCATCCGGGTAATCGGCTGTTTGTATTTGCATGACGGATTCATGAAGATGAGGATCAAATTCCGTACCGATTTCAGACGGAATTTTAGAAAGACCGTGTGATTCTAAAAGCGTCATAAATTGGCGATATGTGTTTTTAATACCTTCAATCCAAGACGTTTTTTCAGTCGATTCGGATTCTGCGGAAGATATGGCGCGTTCAAAATTATCGGCAACTTCAATCATATCAAGCATAACCGGTTCTGCCGCAAATTTGCGAACATCTTCCATATGCTTTTGATTGCGTTTTTTGTAATTTTCAAAATCCGCGGCAAGCGTCAGATAAGCTGAAGTCAAATCTTCCACACGCTTTAATAAAGCAGCGTTTTCTTCGGCCAAAGAAGATAAGCCTTCGTCGGCCAAGATTTCGCTTCCCTCTTCAGAGATGCATTCCGACATGAAAGAATCCCCTTCGTCCGATGATGTTAACTGGTCTTCGGGAAGGATTTCATCATTATGTTTTGTTTTTTTCATGTTTTTCATCCTAAAATTTCTAAAGAGTAAATAGACAAACTAATAGAATATAATACAAGTATATAAATGTTTCTAAAATGTCTATTTTTAAAAAAAATAAAACAAGATGAAACGAAACAATAACCAAAGGTTAGTATCAAATGATTTCAAAAATGATCCGTTTTATTAAAAGGTCCAAAAAAATGAAAGCAAAACAAAGCAAAGCAAAACAAAGCAAAGCAAAGCAAAGCAAAAAGAGAAACGGAAAAGCCTTAAAAAATTAAAGCGTTTCCAAATATTTGAGGATTAAAACGGAAGCGATTAAGCAAAAAGCAACCGAAATAACAAATATTTCCCACCCGATTTCAAGAACGGTTCCGGCCTGAGACATATAAACGAATTGGACAAGCGCCATAATCAAAATCGTAAAACAAAAAGCCGTCAGAAAACCGATAACTACCGCCGTGGTTCTGCGGACAAAACGCGCATTGAAAAACTCGTACCCGAGAACAAATAAAACGGCGAAAATCAATAGGATCAAAGCCAACGGAATCGGATTGCTTCGTTCGGAAATCATGCCGTAAATGCCGTAAAGAGAAAAAACGAAAAACAAGGCCATTGCCGACGAAATTAAAAGTGTCCGGAAATAATTATTTTTAAATGAAGAAATGAGAGAACGGCTCATTTTTTCGGAATATTTTTTTGGAGCGATAAAAATACCACCTGTGTGAATTGTGCGAAATAGCGAATATGTGATTTAAATGAAAGTAAGCGATACGATATAATAAAATGATTCCGGAAAGATTATGGCGACCGGAAATCAATGAACAGAAAAGATAGAGTCGTCCATCTATTAAAAATTTAACCTTAGAAGAAAAAAACTTAAAAAGAGAAAGAAAAAATAAAAGAGATAAAAAAAGATAAAAAAAAGAGATAAAAAAAAGAGATAAAAAAAAGAGATAAAAAAAAGAGATAAAAAA
>JAVESN010000072.1:0-9149 GCA_034006575.1 Methanimicrococcus sp. | reverse complement strand
TTTGTTTTTAAAAACGCGTTTAAATTATCTGCGCTCGTTCATTTGCGGCGGAGCCATTCCGTCGTAAGACGCCGCCATGTGGGAGGCGGGCGCGTCGGGGATATCGCGTATGACGGTTGCGCGAAGCATATCGTCGATTCGAAGAATCATAATGGCGGCTTCCGTTGCGGCTTTAACCATATTGGACTTGACGCGGAGCGGGTCAACGACGCCTTCGTCAAACATATCCGAAACTTTTCCGGAGAAAACGTTTACGCCAGCATTTTTGTTTTTCGTGTGTTCGGCGCGAAGCGCTAAGGAAAGATCAATCACGTCCAAACCGCTGTTTCGAACCAACGTTTTGGGCAATTCTTCCATGGCCTCGGCGTAAGCGGTAATCACGCGCTGGTCATATCCGCTTGCCGTTGTCGCAAAAGCGTACAAATTTGACGCGATGCCCATTTCGGCCGCGCCGCCGCCGGCAATAATTTTGCCGTCTTCCACGACGGATTTAATCACCCAAAGCGCGTCATCCAGGGCCGTATCAACGCTGTCGGCATGCTGAAGCGTTTCTCCGCGAACAACGATGGTTGATACCTTCGAATTGTGACCGCCGCGAATAAACGTTTTACCGCCTCCGTTTTTCGTGTCGCGCTCCAAAAGAGCCGCGCCGCCCAAATCTTCTTGGGTGATTTCTTTGGGATTGCGGATGATTTTTGCGCCGGTTGCAAAAGAAACGTTTTCAATGTCTTTTTCATCCATCGGGCGGGAAACGAAAACGCCGTTTTTATCAAAGAATTCCAAAACCGCCGGCTTCACCATTTTTGTGGAAAAAACCGCGGTTGCGCCGGTATCGACAATCGTTTGAGCGATGCCGAGAACATCCCGTCGTTCGCCGTCGATGATTTTCTGACGCTCGTCCGGAGAATGGACCACCATTTTGGAATTGGCTTTTGTTTTGTTCGCGGCGATTTCAGCATCCAAAATTGCGATTTTCGGATTCTCAATGCGCTTTGGCGCGTTTCGGCTGAGCGCGCCGGTATTTAATGCGATTCCTTCAACAACTTCCGAATCTTGAATTCTTCGTTGAAGCTCGACGACGCGGATAATTTTTGTGCGAACGTCGACAAACCCGTTTTCTTCAACGGATTCAACCGCTTGGACACAAAGATTCGCCAAATGGTCTTTGTAAACATCCGCCGTTTTTCCGGTCAGAGAAGTCATGGCCACCTTTTTTAAAATATCGGAGCGATTTTCTTTTGAAACGTCAATCGCATTTTCATTTAAAACGAGAAGCGCTTGTTGCTCGGCGACCCGATATCCTTTAACAATGGCGGACGGATGGATGCCTTTTCGAACCAATTTTTCGGCTTTATCCAAAAGCGCGGCGGAAAAAATAACGGAACTTGTAGTTCCGTCGCCGGCGGTAGATTCAACGGAGCGCGCGACCTCGACAATCATTTTTGCGGCGGGGTGCTCAATGCCGATGTCTTTTAAGATATTCGCGCCGTCGTTGGTCATACTGACTTGACCGAGCTTGTTAATCAACATTTTATCCATGCCTTTGGGGCCGAGCGTACTTTGAACAAGACCCGCGACCGCTTTTGCCGCGCTGATGTTCATAAAAAGAGCGTCGTTTCCTTTTGTTCTTTCTTTCCCCGGATCTAAGACAATAATCGGACCTGTTTTTGCCATAAATGATATCTCCTGAATATGAATTAAAAATTTGAAATGAAAATTGGATTTAAATTTATCAAAAATAAAATTTAAGACTTTTATGAGTTTGAATGATATGTTTGAATCATATATATTACATACATAAATTAAATACAAATTCACAAGCCTTTCGGCAAGCGGTTATAAATTTTCAAGTGCAATCATTGTGTTTTAAAAACAAAAAACCCTTGAAAAAGATAAGAATTTCAATTCGAAATCTAACAAATAACTGATAAAAGTTCTATAAAAAACCGACGGTCTTTTTAAGAACAGAAGAAATCAAAATGAAAAGAACTCCGCCGACATTCCGTTAAAAAATAAAGAGCAAAAACTCAAAAAAACATAAACGGAATAATTCATATATGAAAGAAAGCGTTAATACAACCAAAAGAGATAAAAATTGAATCAATTTTAACTTAAATTCAATAAATTAATCAAAGTCAAATTCAAATCGGATTTATTATGCCTGTCATTACTGTAGATTCCAAAGATTTAGAAGCGCTTTCCGGCATTGGCCGGCAACAAATCATTGACAGTGTGTCTATGATCGGCGCCGAGGTCGAACGTGTCGAAGAAGAAACAATAGACATCGAGTTTTTCCCAAACCGTCCTGACTTATACAGCGTCGAAGGCGTTTCTCGCGCGATGAAAGCTTTTTTTGAAATCGCCCCCGGCCTTAAGAGATATGATGTCCGGCCGCCCCAAGTGGAAATTATCATTAAAAAAGAGGTCAAAGATGTTCGCCCGATTCTCGGCTGCGCCGTCGTCCGCGGTCTGAATTTCACGTCCTCTGCCATCAAATCTCTCATGGATTTGCAGGAAGATTTGCATTGGGCGCTCGGCCGCGGCCGTAAAAAAGTATCCGTCGGCGTTCACGATTTAAAAAATATCCAAGCGCCGTTTACATACACAACGGAATCTCCCGATTACACCTTTGTCCCGTTGGACCATACCGAAAAAATGACGATGAGCGAAATATTGGAAAAACACGCCAAGGGCGTTAAATTCGCGCATCTTGTCAAAGAAATGAAAAGATACCCCCTCATAAGAGACGCCAAAGGCGATGTGTTGTCTTTTCCGCCTATTATCAACGGAACTTTAACAACCGTTACGGAATCTACAAAAGAATTATTCATTGATGTCACGGGAACGAGCAAAGAAGTCTATGTGGCGTTAAATATTATCGTCACCGCGTTGGCCGAACGCGGCGGAATTATCGAAGCCGTCCGAATCAAAGATGAAAGCGACGAAAAGGAAATAATTCTTCCGAATTTAGAACCGCTTGTTTATTCGATTCGGCAAGAGGAAATCGAAAAGCATCTCGGATTTCCGATGGAAAGGGATGAGATCGTTCAATCTCTCGGTAAAATGGGATTTGACGCCGTTTTAAAATCCGAATCACCAATGATTTACGATGTTTTTGCGCCGGCTTATCGCGCCGATATTTTACACGAATACGATATCATCGAAGACGTGGCCATTGGTTACGGTTACGCGAATATTCCGGCGCGTTTGCCGGATGCGCACACCGCCGGAAAATCCCACCCGCTTTCAACCGCCCGTTTATCGGCTTCTGAAGCGATGGTCGGCCTCGGATACAGCCAAGTTATGCCGTTTACGCTCACCAGTGAAAAAATCCACTTTGAAAACATGCGGCGTCCGGTGACAAAAGATGTGACTTATGTCACACATCCAATCAGCGAAGATCAAACCCTGATTCGAACAACGCTTTTGCCGGGTCTTTTAGAAATCTTGGCATTGAATCGACACAGAGAGCTGCCTCAAAAGATTTATGAAATCGGCGAAGTGGCTGTCAGCGGTAAAAACAAACAAAAAATTGCCGCAATTTCCATTCATCACGCGGCCAACTTTACGGAAATGGCCGAAGTGGTCGATGCTTTTTTAAGAGAAACGAATACGGAATACGAATTAAAAGAATCGGACGATCCTTCATTTTTAAACGGGAGAGCCGCCGACATCATCGTCAACGACCAAAAAGTCGGCGTTTACGGCGAACTTCATCCGGTCGTTTTATCCGCATTTGAGTTGGGCTACGCCGTTATCGGATTTGAAGCGGATATGTCTGAAATATTCAAAAATTAAAATATTTTTATTTTTAAATTTAATTATATTTTATTCTTTTTTAAAAATAAGCGTAAGCCGGAAAAACCCTGCAAATAAAAAAACGTAAATAAAAAAACGCAAATAATTGTCGGGAAGAAACAATAAAAAACAGCTGCGCCCATATTTAAAAAATCGTCCGTTGTTCTAAAAAAGAATGCGGACAAAAAATAGAATCTGTAAGAATCCGGTTAAGACGGGCAATAATATAATAATCGACGGATGATAACACAGGAAAAAGAAAAACACAAATTTGATTGAATATACAAATAAAGACATAATTTAAAATGAAGCGGATAAAATCAACCGATAACGAAAAAAAACAAATGAAATAAAAAAATCGAAAATGAAAAAAGGCCGCCGTCGGATACGGCTTTTAAAAAAAGCTCCGAGGCGGGATACGAACTCAAAATGTCATTGGGGGACAACATTTTGAGAAATGGATTGATAACTCTTGTTTTACGGAGGTTGGTGTCAGTTGACAAAAGAATGTAAAACAAATAATATTTACCTAATCCTATTTTCTTCATAATATTTTGAGTGTATATATAGTTAACTCTTTTTTTAAAAAAAATATTTTTAAAAAAACAAGAATCAGAGTCATGAAAAAGAAATATGAAAAATCGGAATCGGAAAAAGGAAAACAAAAAAAAGGAAAAAGAGAGGAAATGATAAATGATGATAAATCAGAAACCGTATTTCTTTTTTCCTTCCTCTTCGGCCATTTGAATAACTTGGCGAAGCGGCAAATTTAAAGCGGCCGCCACTTTTTTACAATCTTCATATTCCGCGGAAATCGTAATCAATTCCCCTTCGTCGAATCGAGCGATTTTAAAAGGGATTTCAAACAGTTCCCCCGAAATCGAAACTCGAATCGGAACAATTTCGCGTTTGACGGACAACCGATGTTTTGTCGGAATAACGCGAACGCCCAAGGAGCCCGTTTCTCGAATCATTTGCCGCGCCAATTTTTCGGAATCTTGCACAAAGGAAATGACTTTAATCATATGAGCCGGGCGCCCTTTTTTCATATAAATCGGAAAAACGGAAACATCCAAAGCACCGTTTGCCATCAAATTTTCAATAACCCCGCCGAGAACTTCTCCGGTCACGTCATCCACATTCGTTTCTAAGATTTCGATTTGTTCTTTTTGAAGCGGCAAACAACCCGCGTATTCAATCAAAGAAACCCGTAAAACATTCGGCGAATCTAAATCGGCATCGCCCGAACCGTATCCGATGCGAAGCGTATTTTGCGCTTGCAAGGGGGCGGGCGATGAGAAATGAGAGAGCAAAGCAGCCCCGGTCGGTGTTAAGAGTTCCCGATTGCCGCCGGAATAAAAAGAAAGATTTCCGTTTTTTAAAATCTCAAGCGTCGCGGGCGCCGGAACCGGAAGTTTTCCGTGACAGCAATTTACAAAACCACCGCCGACATTAATGTCCGCGCAAAAAATCTCATCAAAACCGATTTCGGGATTATGTTGAAGATCGTAAAAAGCCAAACAAACCCCGACGACATCCGCAATCGCGTCGTCTTGTCCGGTTTCGTGAAAATGAAGGCGATCTAACAGCACCCCGTGAACGGCGGATTCGGCCTTTGCAATGATTTCAAAAACAGAAAGCGCGTTTTTTTCAACTTCTTCGGGTAAATTCGCGTTTGAAATCATTCGGCAAATTTCAGAGAAATGACGTTCGTTGTTTGGATTTTTTTCCGTGATAGAAACGTCCGTTGCCGAAATTCCGCATTTGACGGTTTTTTGAACCGAAAAAGAAACGTTTGCCAAGGATTCAATATGTTTTTGAACAAAAGTTTTGGAAGCGCCGAGATCGATCAGCGCGCCTAAAAGCATATCGCCGGAAGCTCCCGAAAACGGCTCAAAGTAAAGCGCTTTCATAATTCATCCCCGTTTTTATTTTTAAAAAGGCCTTCGTTTGAAGAAGGGTTTGAAGGATGATTTATGACATTTTTCACGGAGTTTCTTGCCGCTTGCATCCGGTTGGCTATTTTTGCCGCATACGCGCCCGCGACAAAACCCGCGTCAATGTTCACAACGCTGATGACGGAACAGGATTGAAGCATGGATAAAAGCGCGGCTTTTCCGTTAGCACCGGCGCCGTAACCTGATGAAACCGGAAGACCGATGACCGGCGCGTCGATGATTCCGGCAACGACGGTCGGAAGCGTTCCTTCGCGGCCGGCGGCAACGACAATGGCGTCGGGCTTGGACGCGCGCAAGTTTTCCACTTCTAAAATCAAGCGATGATAACCGGCAACGCCGACATCGTAAATCTCAAGGGTTTGGCAACCCATTTCTTCGGCCGTCATTTTCGCTTCTTCCGCAACGGAAATATCCGCCGTTCCGGCCGAAATAATCGCGACGATTCCGCCGTTTCGGGGCGGGTTTTGTTTTTCTTTGGAAAAAGCAACGCACGTGCTTGAAGAACGGCTTTTTTGAATTTGGTTTGTAAATTCGTTTTCCAATAAATTCATTTGAGAAGGGGACACGCGTGTGATTAAAACGCGACCGGACGCCTGAATGTGCGCGCGAACGATAGAAATCAAATCGGCGTCGGTTTTTCCTTCCGCCAAAACCGCTTCAAAAACCCCCGTTCGTTTGCACCGAAACGTGTCGATGCGCGCGATATCGGAAACGGATAAAAAGCCCATGGATCGAATCGCTTCTTCCGCTTCTTTTAAATCGATTTCATCGCAGCGATATTGTTCTAAAATTTTTTGAATATCCATTTTTAAGCCTCGACAGAAAATAAAAGTTTAAAAATTTTAAGGGAAGCGAAGTATAAATATTATCACAAAAATTCAAATGATTATAGGGATTTTTAACAAGAAATCCGAAAGATTTATCAATATAAAATATGACAAATCAAACCGTTTTTTTGACAACGGCAAAGCTTTTAAATGAACGAGATTTGTCATTGACGTTTTTTGAAAAAAGATTTCTGAAAAAGAATTATAAGTCGGAAAGGAATAAACAGAAACGGATATTTTTAAAATTTTAAATTCGAACCAAACAGAGGCTCAATTACACATGTTACCCGCAGAAGATCTCAAGCTTGTTGTTGAAAAATTAGGGCGCCGTCCCAACGCATTGGAACAGAGCATTTTTTTGAATCTTTGGAGCGAGCATTGTTCCTACCGCTCCAGCGCGGCGCTTTTAAGACATTTTAAAACGGACGGGGAGAATGTCATAATCGGTCCCGGGGACGACGCCGCCATTGTCAAATTCGACGAGGAATACGTCGTTTCGATTGCCATGGAAAGCCACAACCATCCGTCTTATATCGACCCGTACAGCGGCTCGGCAACCGGTGTCGGCGGCATTGTCAGAGACATCATCTCCATGGGAACAAAACCCGTTGCCGTTATGGCTCCCTTTTATTCGGGCCCGTTAACGTCTGAAAAAAACAGATGGCTTTTTGACAATATTTTAAAAGGCGCGGCCGATTATTCCAAAACGATTGAAGTGGCTGCGGTTCGCGGGGAGTCTTATTTTGACAAACGCTACAGCGGAAATCCGCTTGTCAATGTCGTTGCCGTCGGAATCGGCAAAAAAGAGCAGGTTATGACGTCCGTTTCAACGGCCGCCGGAAATCGATTTATATTGTACGGTTCAAAAACCGGACGGGACGGACTCGGCGGCGCCGCGTTTTCATCGGGAGACATGTCCGAGGAAGGAGCGCCCGATAAATCCACGATTCCGGCCGGAAACGCCGAGCTTGAAAAACGCGTGATTGACGCGACGCTTGAAATTATTGAAAAAGGGTGGGTGAAATCTTGCCGGGATTTGGGCGCGGCCGGTTTGAGCGGCGCATCTTCCGAAATGGCTGAAAAAGGCGGATTCGGATTTCACGTCGTTGCCGATAACATTCCGGCTTTGTATGACAATTTAACGGTTTATGAATTGATGCTGTCCGAAACCCAGGAGCGCATGTTAATTGAAGTTCATCCAAACGATGTGCCCGCCGTCATGGAAGTTATGAAAGCGTACGATATTGACGCGGCCGATATCGGATATTTAACAAAAGAGCCGATTTTTAAAATTGAATTCAAAGGAAAAATTGAGGCGGAAATTCCGATTGAGTTTTTAATTAAGGGGGTTCCGAAAGTTGAAATGGAATCAAAAGAGCCCCCGAAACGAAATGAAAAATTGATATCTCAAAAACCCGATGTTCCAAAAGACATGAAAGCGTGTCTTTTAACGGTTCTTTCTTCCGAGAATTTGGCTTCGCGAAAACCGGTGTGGGAAGCTTTTAAAGAAGCGACGCTTCCGTGCGTCATCGGCGAGGTCGGCGGCGATGCCGGAATGATTCGAATCACCGATTCCAAAGGTTTGGCAATGACATGCGGTTGCGAGCCTGCGGTCGGGTTATTGGAGCCGTACGCGGCAGGAATGATGACCGTTATTGAAAATGCGATGAATTTGGCGGTCAAAGGTTCAAAAAGCCTTTGTCTGGTTAATAATTTAAACTTCGGCAATCCGAATAAGCCGGAACAATATTGGACATTTAAACAATCCGTTCTCGGATTATCGGACGCCGCTCAAAAGTTGAATATTCCCGTTGTCGGCGGCAACGTTTCTTTGTACAATGAAAGCACGGAATTTGACACAGCGATTCTTCCGACACCATCTATCGGGATTTTGGGAATGATCGATTTGGAAAAGAAAATCCCGTCCTCTTTTTTCAAAGAAGCCGATGAAACGATTCTTCTCATTGGAACGACGACGAATGAAATGGGCGGCAGTGAATACAACCGTGTCTGCGGTTTGGAAACGGCCGGCTCTGTCCCGAAAATTCCCGAAAATTATGGCGAAATTATTGCCGCCGTCTCGGACGTTTGCGCAACCGGAACCGTCACGTCGGCGCATGATGTTTCAAGAGGCGGCCTTGCAAAAGCGCTCACCTCTATGCTGACAAACGTCGGCGCAAAAGTGGATTTGTCCGGCATCGCCGTTGAGCGCGCCGACGACCTTTTGTTCTCGGAAGCGCCCGCAAGAGCAATTTTGACGGTAAAATCAACCGATCAAATCAAAGAAATCCTGAAAGACATTCCGTGCGTCGTCATCGGAAAAACCGTAAAAGACAGCACATTGGAAATAAAAACAAAAATCGAAGAAATCCGCTTAACGAAAGCCGAAATAGAAGAGGCCGCCTCCACTCTTGAAAAAGAGATGAAACTCGGTTACGAAATTGAATAAACAAAAGTTAGGCATATAAAATAAAAGCATAAGATGAGAGATTCCGTTCTCTCATCTTTTTTTCCATTTTTATATTCCATTTTTATATTCCGTTTTTATATTCCGTTTTTATATTCC
>JAVESN010000076.1:0-8645 GCA_034006575.1 Methanimicrococcus sp. | reverse complement strand
AAAACAAAACAAAACAAAACAAAACAAAACAAAACAAAACAAAACAAAACAAAACAAAACAAAAAATAAAAAAAAGATCAATATTCAATTAATCTTTTAAAGCGCGTTCCATGATGATTTCAACAATTCTGTCATCGGCACCGAGCGGTTTTTTATAAATGATTTCAACATCATCCGGAATGTCGACGGGGTCGGCATGGTGATGATGGTGGTGGTGATGCCCGTGTCCGCCGTGGCGGCGGCATTGGTGTTCGTCGTGATGACCATGTCCTTCATGATGACCGTGTTCTTTGCGATGACCGCAACATACGTGTTTTTCTTCATGTTCTTTTTCTTCGTGCTCTTCTTCTTTCGTTTCTTCCTCCTTTAAAAGGCCGAGAATGCGCGGAATATCTTTTTCCGTGTGCGTTCCGAGCGCTAAAAAGACGGGGACGACAACGATTTTTTTAGAGCCGCCCTCGATTATTTTCTTCAATGTGTCCGGAATAGAAGGTTCGTTGAATTCCATTAAACCGATTTCGACATTTTCAAATTCGTTTTTGGCTTTTACTTTTTCAGAAATATCAACCAACAATTGTTTAGAATAAGGCAACTTGCTGCCGTGACCGACTAAAAATAATGTTTCTTTAACCATAAAATTTCAATTCCTGTCATAACAATTTGACGTTTTTTGAAAAATAAACATATGTAACAGCAATACAAGAGGTTTTTATGTTATATAAGCATTGTCAAATCACATGAAGTATGAAAAATGAATAGAAATGTAACAATATAAAAAAATCCGAAATTAAAAAATATGAGGAAGTGATGAAATATATTTATATAATTTAAAATCAGATATATGAAATAAGTTTCTATTAAAAGAACAATTTTCGTTTTGAAATAAGAAATAACAAGGAAATAAGAAAAAATAAAAAAATAAAAAAATAAAAACGCTTCGGCAAGAGATGAACATGACAACCGAAAGAAAGGAAGACTATTTAAAAACGATCGATAAAATCGTATGTGAGAAAGGGTATGCTCAAGTGAAGGATATTTCCCGCGAATTGGACGTCGGACCGTCCAGCGTAACGGGAATGTTAAAAAAGTTGACGGAAGACGGGCATATCAATTATGAAAAATACGGCGGCGTGACGTTGACCCAAAAAGGAAAAGAAATCGCAAACACCACAAAGAAGAAATACACGACCATCAAAGATTTCTTAATCGCTCTCGGAGTTTCAGAAAATGTTGCCGAAGACGATGCTTGTAAAATGGAACACGTGATTGCGCCCGACACCTATGAAGTTTTTCTCAGCTTTTGCGAATTTGCAATCACCGAAAAAGGCAGCAACCAAATCGATCATTTTAAAAAATATTTTAAAACCGGCGAAGTTGAAAAATGCACTTGCAAACATTTAAAAACTCAAAAACCGGAATAATATTTTTCACCGTTTTAAAAAAATCAAAATATTCCGACGATTCGTTTGCCGGATTTTTGATATTTTCTCACGAATACAATTAAAGCATCCCTTTTATTTGATTCTTGAATCGTTAATGTTATATCCCCCAATTGGGAATATAAAAAAGAATGAGAGCCATTAAAACCGTTATTCCGTATAAATCCGACAATCCAAAATCAAGATTGTCTCCTGTTTTAACAGAAGAAGAACGGAAAATTTTCTCAAGACTTTCTCTAAAAAATGTTTTAACCGCGTTAAAAGAATCCGAAATTCCAAAAGCGGAAATTCTTTCAAAAAATGCGCTGACGGCCGACGAAAAAAGATATATTTTGTCGGAAACAAACTCCGATTTTGAAATCAAAATAAAATTTGATGACCGTGATTTAAATACAGCCGTGAATGCTTATTTAAAAGAGTTAAAAGAGCCTGTGTTAATCGTCATGGCGGACTTGGCGTTGTTGAAAAAAGAAAACGTCGTCGACATGATAAAGGAGTGGGAATCCGAACTCAATTTCAAAGAGCTCGTTAAAATCGCTCCCGGAAAAGACGGCGGCACAAATATGATGTACATCGGCTCGCCAGATATATTTGAAGTCAGTTATTACGGAAACAGTTTTGAAAAACATAGAGAAGAAGCGAAGAGAAAGCGCTTCGAGTGTAAAATTTATAACTCTTTAGAAGCGGCGGCCGACATGGATGAGCCGGAGGATTTGGAAGAGATTATAAAATACGGTTTTGGAGAAATCTTTGATTTTATCAATCAAATTTTAACGCATAAATAAATTAAGAGATATAAAAATGGATGAAAGAGCCCTATATATTAGAGAAAATATTAAATAGATGCAAGTCTCATTTTAAAAAAATACGATGAAAACGCTCTATTGAAGTTTTTTATGTACATGATAACTTTGATAATTTTTATCACGACAAATATTTTTAAATAAAATTCATTAACAGGTGACATTAAAGTGAAAATAGAAATCAATCGAAACAAATGCGGTTACTGCGGTGCGTGTGTGTCTGTTTGCCCGACACTGGCCCTTGATTTAAAGGAGGTATGGATTGATGTTGATGAAAATCTTTGCAACAGCTGTATGATATGCCGGAAAGTATGTCCGGTCGGCGCGATTGAGGTGAAAAAATGAAAGAGTCATATGATGTCATTGTTGTCGGCGGCGGTCCGGCAGGCGCGGTTGCCGCAAGGTTTGCTGCAGAAGGCGGCGCTTCGGTCCTTTTAATTGAAAAGCGCCAAGAAATCGGGGACCCCGTACGCTGTGCGGAAGGTGTCGGCACAAAAGAATTAGACAAATATATAGATGAGGACCCGAGATGGATTGCGGCTCCGATTAAAGGCGCCACGCTTTACGTCCCGGACGGAACGTCGCTTAAAATGCGCTCCGGAAATCCTGATCATGTCTACGGATATATTCTAGAAAGAAAACTCTTTGACCGCGCGCTCGTTGAAAAAGCCGCTTATTCCGGAGTTGAAGTCTATACAAAAGCTTCTGCGACCGGATTAATCATTGAAGACGGAAAAGTCAACGGCGTTAAAATCAAACGTCTCGGGGAAGAAAAGGAAATCCGCGCGAAGATTGTCATCGGCGCCGACGGCATTGAATCTAAAGTCGGCCGCTGGGCCGGAATCGATACGACGTTAAAATTAAAAGATATCGAATCGGGCGTTCAGTATTTAATGACAAACATTGAAATCGACGCGGATAATATTGAAATTTACATGGGCAATAAATATGCGCCGGGCGGTTATGTTTGGATTTTTCCGAAAGGGAAGAATCGCGCCAATGTCGGTATCGGCCTTCTCGGGAATAAAAATGAAGACGGAAAACGCCCGATTGATTTTTTGAATAAATTCATCGAAAACCGTTTCCCGAATGGAAAAATAATTGAAATGAATTACGGCGGTATTCCGGTTTCCGGCGGAATTGAAAAAATTTACGGCAACGGCATTATGCTTATCGGAGACGCCGCCCAATTAACGGATCCGATTACGGGGGGGGGTATTAAACATGCGCTTTGGTCCGGAGAAATGGCGGGAACGGTCGCCGCCGATGCTGTCAAAGCCGGGGATTTTTCCGAGAAATTCCTTAAGAAATATCAAAAAGAATGGGAGAGCAAAGCCGGAAAAGTCATGAAAAGAGACTTGATTTTAAAAAATTATTACATCAATATGTCGGATGAAGAAGCCAATAAAATCGGAAAGGCCTTAGAAGGAACGGATATGACCGGCGTTTTAGAAGTCTCTCACCTCGTCAAATTGCTTGTCAAAATCGATAAAAAATTACTGCTCAAATTGGGCGCAAATGAAATCGGTTTGTAAAACCGGTTTCATTTTATTTTTTTCTATTTTTATTTATTTTTTTTATTTATTTCTTATTTTTTTTATTTATTTCTTATTTCTTTATTTGTTTTTTATTTCTTTATTTGTTTTTTATTTTGGATTATGATCATCCGAAAAATAATCCCCGTATCTTTTTGTTGTTAAAGATAGGGAGGAATTTTGCTGTTTGAGCGCGGCTCTTTTTACGAAATTCGCCGTTTTTTTTATTCGTTTGAAGATTATTTTTATGAGTTTGCGAATTATCTTTGTTTTTGACATTTACCGTATTCGGCAATTCGTTTTCAATCAATCGCTTTTATATTTTAAGAGTACTTTCACCAAACATTCTGTTTTCATATATATTTGAGAAATCAATGAAAAAGAGGAGTTTTAAAAGAATGGAATATGAAATTTTAATTTTAGGATTATCGGGCGCAATGATTGTTTTATTGGTGCTGAATTTGATTGCGACTCTTTTTGGGAAAAGGGGAGCCGGACAATCGGTTGACATGAGTCTCATTTCAAAACGATTGGATGAGCAATCATTGTTTATTCGAAACGAAATGGATCGTGATTTATCGCGTTTGGATTTAAATTTTCGAAAAGAAATCGCTCAAAATCGAGAAGAATTAAGCGGGTCTTTGAATCAAAACCGGGAGGAATTAAACGGCTCTTTGAATCAAAATCGAAAAGAGTTGATGGCCGCACTTTCCCAATTTCAAACGTCTCAGGAAAATAAATTCTCCGTTTTTGAAAAACGTCAAGACGAATTGAATAAAATCACGGAAACGAAACTTGAAAAGATTCGAGAAGTCACGGAAATTCGAATATCTCAAATGCAGGAATCCAACGATAAAAAATTGGATGAAATGAAAAATGTCGTGGACGAAAAGCTTCAAGAGAGCGTTGAGAAACGTTTCAATGAATCCTTTAAGGGAATCAGCAATCGGCTGGATGATGTTTTTAAGGGTCTTGGAGAAATGCAAACGCTTGCAAACGGTGTCGGGGATTTGAAAAAAGTTTTAACCAATGTCAAAACGCGCGGAAATTTGGGAGAAATCCAGCTCGGCGCCCTATTGGAAGAAGTGCTGGCGCCGGATCAATATGATAAAAACGCGGCGGTCAAACCAAATACCGCCGAAAGAGTCGAGTACGTGATTCGCCTCCCGGGAAAAGACGGGGAGGGACCGATTTTTTTAGCGATTGATTCTAAATTTCCGATTGAGGATTATCAACGTCTTTTGGACGCTTATGAAAACAATCCGGAAGCTGTCGAATCCGTGTCTAAGCAATTGGAAGCGGCCGTTAAAAGAAACGCCAAAATGATTCAAGAAAAATATATTTGCCTGCCGCACACAACGGATTTTGCCATCATGTTTATCCCGACGGAAGGTCTTTATGCCGAGATTTTGCGCCGCCCGGGTTTATTTGAGTTTGTTCAGCGCGAATACCGAATCGCAATCGTCGGCCCGACGACTTTGGTCGCTTTTTTAAACAGCCTGAGAATGGGTTTTCAAACGCTTGCCGTTGAAAAAAGAACCGGCGAAATTCAAACCCTTCTTGCCGCCGTTAAAACCGAGTTTCTCAAATTCGGAGAGCTGCTTGAAAAAACGCGTAAAAAATTAGACGAGGCCTCCAATGTTTTAGACACGGTGGACTCAAAAACCCGAACCATTAACAGAAAGTTAAAACAAATTCATGAGCTCCCCGAAGAAGAGACGGCAAAGCTTTTGACCGGCAAAGAGGAAAAAGATGATTTTGAACTGTATGAATTGTAAAAAGTAAAATGTAAAAAAACGAAAAAAAAGAATGCCCGACCTGACTTAAACACGATAATGGAAAGCGATGAGGATATTTTATCGTTGATTTTGGAGAAGAAACATTTGATTTTCAAAAACGCCGAAAAAAACCGATGGGTAAACGAAAAAAACCGGGAGGCGGCAAATAAAAAACAAACGCCGCCCAAACATCAAAAACGCAGTCCAAGTTTAAATTTTGAAATGAAAAAAATGAAGTGAATTTTGGATGAGATTTTTGGGAGACACCCGCAAATTTCGATTTTTCGCGCGCTTCGCTTGCTCAAAATCAAAATGAGCGGGGGCGGAATTTTGGGTTTTGAAAAGCATTTAAACAGCCAAAAAATAGAAATGATGAATGAAAACAAAAACAAAAAACCGTTAAAAAATAAACAATAAAAACGCCCGACCTGACTTAAACACGATAACGGAAAGCGATGAGGATATCTTATCGTTGATTTAATATTTTAAACCGGACACCGTTTTTCAAACTTTTAATTAAATCTCAAGAACAACCGTTCGCAGCAGGCGCCGCCGAAGGCGGTGACAAGGCGAACGGATTCAATCCAATAAAATAAATCAAAATCGTCATCCGTTTTTTAAAAAAGGGGTCAATTCGCCAATTCCGTTTTTCAAAAAAATGAAAAAGAATAGAAAGGGTAAACGAAAAAAAACAAACCGGAAAACGGCAAAAAAAACAAACACCGCCCAAACAGCGAAAACACAAGTCAAATTTAAATTTTAAAATGAAAAAAATGGAATGGATTTTGAATGAGATTTTTGGGGTCCATCCGCAAATTTCGATTTTTCGCGCGCTTCGCTTGCTCAAAATCAAAATGACCGGGGGCGGAATACGGGATTTGGAAAAATATTAAAACAGCCAAAAAAATAAAAATGATGAATAAAAACAAAAACAAAAACGGTAAAACGAAAAATAAACAATAAAAACGCCCGACCAAACTTAAACACGATAACAGAAAGCGATGTGGATATCTTATCGTTGATTTTGGAGAAGAAAGATTTGATTTTCAAAAACGTCGAAAAAAAATCGAAAGGTAAGAGAAAAGAAAAAACAAAAAATAAAAACAAAAAACGAAAAGAAAAAACGAAAAACAAAAACAAAAAACAAAAAACGAAAAACAAAAACAAAAAACGAAAAACGAAAAACGAAAAACGAAAAACGAAAAGAAAAAACGAAAAGAAGAAGACGGATGATTATTCTTCAACATCCGCTTCCGCCAGTTTTTCAATCAGCCTCGGAATAACGACGTCTGCTGCGCCTTCGACAAATTTAATGCTGCCGACGACCAGATGGCCGCCGCCGTTAACGCCGCTGCCGATTAATTCATCTCGGAGCTCACGGACGATTTGCGGGATATTCATCAATACTTTTTTAGAGCGGATGACGGCAAAATCGGGACCGAGTCCGAGTGTGATGACGGGTTTGTCCGGATATTTCTGATTGCACATAATATCGTGGATTTCACCCGACGTTTTTCCGGGCGGCGGAAACGTAAATTTGTGGGCGAACTTTTCAACGTCAATCGTATTGAGAACGGCGCCGCTTTTCAGTTCCGTTGTTTTGACATTCGGAAGACATGTTTCAAGCTGCTCTTTAATCATTTCATCGGCTTGCTCGCAAAGCATATCAATCAAACGCAAATGCGTTTCGTGGTCGCGCAGGTCTAAAATATCGTCCACGATTCCGACGCCGCTTCCGAATTTCAGCCAATATTGTTCATAATCTAAAGAGAGAGCCATTTTTTTAAGATGCTCAAGCGGATATTTATCGGCCGCCAATTCAATATATTGAGTGCACTCCGGCGATTCCGAACGGTCGCCGACACCCGCGACAGCCGCCAAATGAAGGATTTCATCCCCGACTTCCGGCCGAATCATTCGAGCGACTTCCGTACACAGCATTCCGGCCGTTAACCCGAAGTCGCCGCCGACGTGATACGGATTGACGTGCGCCAGCAAATAAGCGTCCGCCGATTCATGCGGGTGGTGGTGGTCAATCACGACAACGTCCATCCCGTACACTTGCGTGTGCTTGTAAGCCGGAACGTCCTCGTCGGTTGAGCCGTTGTCCACCATGACAATGAGAGGCATCGGTTGGCCGAACCGAATTTCATCCTCAACGGCGTAAGAAACGTCTTTGACGACGTCCATTAATTCATAAAAAGGCGCTTTAGACGGAGAGCGTCTGTAAGCACGGTGTTCGGCCTCCGCGCCGCCGATGTCACGAATGAGCGGCAAAATGGCGCGCTCAATGGCAACGGCGGATGTGATCCCGTCGGCGTCTGCGTGGTGGCGAAGAATAATCGGGCGGGAGCGTAAAATCGCTTTTCGAATTTCTTTGGCCGCTTGAAGCATTGCGGGGCGTAATTTTTCCAAGATGTCGCTTTGGACAAGGAATGGCAAATCATGCGCTTCGGCGCGTTTGTCAATGGCGGCGTCTATTTTTTCAATCAAAACCGACGCTTCTTCTTTTGAAAGTTGTTTTAAGCTGAGCAACTCAATTTGAATCGAATCGTCGCGGATGTTGATTTCACCGACGGCCGAAACGGCCATTCCGGCGTCAATCTCCGGATAAGAGCGCTGCCCCGCGGTTGAAAACCCGGCGCACGGAACCGTTCCGGACTCGTCCGATATTGTAAAGATGGTCGGTCCGCCGGTTTGTTTGACTTGCAACACTTCGCCGGAAAATTTGACGGTTTTGCCGTTGTCGCGCGGGGTCATGTCGCCGATTAAGGTGATCGGGAATTCTTTTTCGACTTCGATTAATTCATAATTGGACGGCCTTTTGGGAACCAAATCCAATTTCACGTCGCGGCCGGAACGATTGATATTTTTGATTTGAACGATAACTTCATCTCCCTTGGTCAAACAAGAGCAAGCGGAATCAAAATTCTTTTCGTGCATCAATCCTTTGATTCCGTCGTTGAATTTGACAAAAGCGCCGAGGTTTTGAACGACGCCGTCCACGACGCCGATATAGAGTTTTCCGGTCGCCAAGTCGTTGTAATCACAGGAATTATCCAATTTGTGAACGCACCCGGAAGAAAGACA
>JAVESN010000041.1:0-15352 GCA_034006575.1 Methanimicrococcus sp. | reverse complement strand
GCGAAAGGATACGGCGCGGACATCGGAAGCGTTCCGTGTCAAGTGGAAGAAATAACGGCCGCGGTGAAGAATGTCGTTGATGTTCCGGTTTGGGTGAAGCTGACGCCCAATGTCGCCAATATTAAAGAAATCGGCCTGGCGGCTCAATCGGGCGGTGCGGACGCGGTGGTCGCGATTAATACGGTTCGCGGAATGGCGATTGATATTTATTCCGGATGGCCGGTTCTCGGGAACAGGTCCGGCGGACTTTCGGGGCCTGCCGTCAAGCCGGTGGCGGTCAAATGCGTTTATGATTTATACGAGGCGCTTGAGATTCCGGTAATCGGGGTCGGCGGGATTTCGTGTTTTGAAGACATGATTGAAATGATGATGGCCGGGGCTTCCGCCGTTCAAATCGGTTCGGCGATTTATGAAAATGAAAAGATTTTTGCGGATGTTTGGAGCGGCGCGCAGCAATTTATGAAAGAAAACGGTTACGCTTTTGATGAACTCATCGGTATGGCGCACAGGAGAAAATAAAATGAGCAATCAAAACGCAGACGAAAATGACTCATGTCACTGTTTTTCCGGGGGATATCCGGTCAACGCCAAAATCATTGAAATTGTTGATGAAACAAACACCGGCAAGAAAACGCTTTTCTTTGACAAATCGTTCAAAAATATGAATCCCGGCAATTTTTGTATGGTTTGGATTCACGGCGTCGATGAAATTCCGCTCGGCTGCGCGTATGAAAACGGCGTGACGTTTCAAAAAGTCGGCCCCGCGACAAACGCGCTTTTTGATTTAAAAGTCGGCGACTCTGTCGGTCTTCGCGGTCCGTTGGGAAATCCGTTTACGCTTCCCGGCGAGAAAGAAAACATTTTGATTGTTTCGGGCGGAATCGGTGCCGCTCCGTTAGCGCCGCTGGCTGAAAAATCAAAAGAAATCGGTGCAAATGTCACCGTCATTCTCGGCGCGCGAAGCGAATCGGATTTGATTTTTGAAGAGCGCTTTAAGAAAACGGGAAACGTGATTGTTACGACCGATGACGGAACAAAAGGCGAGAAAGGATTTGTGACCGATGTTTTGTCCAAAACCGATTTATCCAAAACCGATCGGATTTACGTTTGCGGTCCCGAGATGATGATGAAATTCGTCATGAACATTTTAATTGAAAAAGAAGCCCTGTCCAAAGCCGAATTTTCAATGGAGCGTTACTTTAAATGCGGCATCGGCGTTTGCGGCGCGTGCTGCATTGATACGCTGGGCGTTCGCGTCTGCAAAGACGGTCCCGTGTTCAAAGCCGAAACATTAATTGATTCGGAATTTGGGAAATATCATCGTGACGCTTCCGGAAAAAGAGTGAAATATTAAGATTCTTTTTTTATTTCTTTTTAATATTTATTTTCTATTTTTTCGATTATTTTTCTTATTTTTTCCAATTTGCGGATTGGTATTAAAAAATAAAATAAAAAGCTGTTGTCTGTTTTTAGTTACAATTTTAAAAAATGGGATTACGGTGTTGCTGTTTGAGCGCGCTGATATTTCTGTATTTGCCGCCGGCTTCTGCTTTTAGTTTACCACCTGCACCTGTTTTTAGTTTGCTTCTTGCATCTGTATTTTTAGTTTGCCGCCTGCATCTGTATTCTCCGTATTTGTTAAAACCGATTGTTCTTGCCACATTTGATGGAGAAGTTTATCACATCGTACAAGGCAATAAAATTATACGCTTTTCGGTTGAGGACAAATAAACAATGCATACTTTTTCGGAGCACTTCTCCATCAAATGAGGCATTATTTCCTTGAATAGAACTATTGCAGGCGTTTAAACTCAAATTATTTATGTGCTTCAAAAACACCCTTAGGCAAAAATACCAGAATAAGAGAAAACATGATAAAAGTAAAAATCATGACTCCTAAAACCGATAAAATTCGAATCAATGGTTCTATGAAATTAAATAGGGGGTAAAATCTAAAAAAATAAGCAATAACTCCAAACCAAACAATGAAGAATATAAATGCAACAAAAATATTTGTTTTAGGTCCGGTTATTCGTAGAGAATTATTATAGACGATAGACAAAGCTAAGCCGATTAAATTCGCAATTATGAAACAAATTGAAAGTAATTCCGGAGAACTGCAAGCGATAATCAAAATAGCGCAAATAACTAAAATAAAAGGAAGAAGAACATATTTTTGATTCATTTTAATCACCTCAAAAATAAAAAATAAATCGGCTTCAATGCAACCGATTCAACTTAGTCAATCAAGTCAATTGAAGTAAAAATAAACTTGACCAAACAAAATAAATGCAGATGCGCCCGGTAGACCTGAAAATGCCAAATTCATAGCGATATAACTCATTTTTACATCAATACTCCCATCGGAATTTTTACCAAATTTATAATAAGAAATCATTCCTATAGCAATCAGAGTACCTGCTGCCAATCCAACAGCCGACCCAATGGCTCCCCCTGCGGCAGTACCTATAATAGTACCAAGTGCAGGTGCAACCAAAGTACCCATCTGAATAACATAATCCGCATCAGGTTTTGTAAAATGGATATGAACTCCGCCGGTTAAGCTATTACCATAACTTTGAGCATAACTGCCTTCCCAAAATGAATAGTATGCTTTGGAAACGGCTGAAATAACATTATTGTCGTTAATTTCATTCGCATCCAAATACTTTGAAGAAATCAGATCATCTTGGCTCATAAAAACGAAATTGATTTTTGTAGAATCATTGAAATCCACCCAAGACATGGTATAAATCATACCCTCTTTTGTTTGAGTTGCCGTTATTTCTTCAGTAGCTGTACTTTTTAATGTGGTTACATTTTCTTTTTTAAGTATTTCCATCTCCTCTTGGGAAGGAACAAATAATTTTTGGTTTTTCTCAAATTCAACTTGCGCACTAATAGCAGGTATGAAAGCTATACTAAACACTAATAATGCAAAGAAGATAGAAATTGTTTTAATTAATTTATTTGACTTCATTTAATAATCCTCCTATTTTAATTTTCAATACTTATTTATATTTAAAAATCAAAGATAGGAGTGAATTGCGATAAGGTAATTCACTCACATCTAAGCATTCGATTTGATGACTCGGAATTGTCAAATCGGATGGTGGGTTTTTCTATTTTAAAAACATTTCACATTACAATCCATTTATTCAATACAATATAAATGTGTCGAAAAATATACAATCGTAAAACATAAATAAACCAAATTGTAAACGACATAATATTTTTTAAATAAAAAATGAAAGATATCTTTTGAAAAATCCCAAATATGACCGCTGATTTTCGATTTTTTTGGTAAGTGTTGCGAGCAAAAAATAATCGGAAATTTGCGGATTCGGACCAAAAAAATAAAATAAAAAATCGCTGCCTTTTTTTTCAATTTTAGTTTTTTTAAAATAAAATGACGATTTTGTTCTTTGAACGCGCTGATTTTTCCATATTTGCCGCCGGTTTCTGTTTTTAGTTTGCAGCTTGCATCTGTATTTTAATTTATTACTTGCACTGCATTTTTTTAATACATCCGTTCGCTTCGCAAACGTGGGCACAGCTGCCTACTGTCCGCGTTTCTGTCGGAAACCTGCCGTTTAAAAAATGTTTTCAACAAAATGAACAAAACGCCATCTGCGTTTTATTTAATTTTTCGAAAAATGAACCATCCTTTCGCCGTTTGGCGCGGCGCGTTTTTTCAACCAAAAAACAAACAGAAAAGCAAAAAATAAAACAGAATATGAAATAGAAATCATTTAAAAAAAGAAAAAAAAGCCAAAGTTGATTTTGAATCAATCAAAATCAAAATTGAACTTTTGGTGCTTCTCTTGCTTCGCCTTCAACTTCAAAAAGCTCTTTTTTGGTAAAACCAAACATTCCGGCAATAATATTTCGGGGAATGGTTTGGATATCAATATTGTATTTGGTCACCGTGTCGTTGTAAAATTGGCGTGTGTAAGCGATTTTATCTTCCGATTCTTTGAGCTGCTTTTGAAGGTCTAAGAAACTGTCGTTCGCTTTTAAATCCGGGTAATTTTCGGCAACGGCGAACAAACTTTTCAACGTGGAAGAAAGCATGTTGGACGCTTCCGCTTTTTCGGCGACGGTTGTCGCGCCCATCATCGCGGAGCGCGCTTTGACAACGTTTTCAAGCGTCTCTTTTTCGTGCCCGGCGTAACCTTTGACGGTTTCAACCAGGTTCGGGATTAAATCATACCTTCTTTTCAATTGAACATCAATTTGGCCCCAGGCGTTTTCAACAAAATTTCTGCTTTTGACAAGACCGTTGTACATGCCGACAACGACCAAAACGAGGCCGACCAGCAAAAGCAAAACGACGATACCGATAATAAGTCCGATCATTTTTATCACTCCTTTTTTAATTCAAAATTGAACCATATTATAAGCTATTATAAACATATTATAAGCGTACCAATTTATTAAATCATTCATTTCTTTTAAATGAATCGTTTAGCGAAGACCCCCGCCGCCGCCGCCGAAACCGCCGCCGATGCCGCCGCCGCCAAAGTTACCGCCGCCCCCGCCGCTGCTCGGCGTTGAGGAGGAATACGCGCGGCCCATTCCGGTGTAAAAGAGCGGATAGTAATAAATCACCCCGAAACGGCTTGAAGACATATCCGTCGGAACGGCCAAATTCATATTTTTCAAAGCCGTCTCGGCAACTCCCAAGGCCATCGCGTAAACGATATAGTGGTCCCAAATAATCACCGAAGACGGCGGATATTTTTCAATCAAAGAGTAATCCGTGAGGTATTTTTCAAAATTTTTCCATTTCAAATAAAACAAACGCCCGTCTTTGGTCCATTGTCCCATCGTCTTTTTCCAAATCATCGGATACGCGATTAAAACGATTCCGAGCAAAAAGCCGAGGATACAAAACATAACGACACCCGACGTCGCCGGAAACTCCGAGGACGGCGCGGCGATTTCGGAGCCGAAATAAATGAGAATGGAAGCGACGATTGAAAACAAACCGATTCCGGCCATGATTCGATTTCCGGCCTCATTGAAATATTTTGAAAAATTCGCTTTAGACGACACTTTTGAGTTCCATCCGTTTAAGAAATTGTAAAACGAATCGTTTGCGCCCAATTTCTTTTGAAATTCTTTCCATTCGATTTCCTCGTTGACGGCGTATCTTTTTAAGAATTGATAAACGTCTTTTTCAATGTCGTCCAAAACATTCGTGTCGGCGGGCTCGAATTTTAAAACCACTTCTTTGACGGATTTGTTTCTCCAATTCTTTTTTTCGACCTCTCGAATCGACAAATAATCCCGGTCAATCAAACTCATAATGGTTGAGACAAAACCGTCCATGTTCGGCTTTCCATGCCCGACAACAATCGCGTTGACAATCGCCGGCTTCGCATCGGTCGGGAGGTCGCGTTCAAAAAGCGCGTAATAATCCACCTTATGTTCTTTGCCGTATTTGATATAAACGTAAACGGGCAAAGCCATACAAACCAGAAGAATTAAAATTTGAAGCAGGGCAAAAACGTATGGGTAAAGCGCTTTTCTTTGGTAAGCTTTCTCTTCGCTTTTAATTTCTTTTAAACCGTCCCGATCAAACAAAGTGACATAGGCCGAGTCCGGAGAAACCAACCTCGGGCTGACGATTCGAACGTCGGTTCGCGTGTATTCGGGAATGTTTTGAGCGTTGTATGTAAAAACGAGCGTTTGGGTGCCGCCGGTTCCGTCAAGGATTTGGGAATCGAATTTCGTGGTGTACGCGAACGGATGGGACCAATAAAGGGTTTGGGATTCACCGTCAATGGTTTGGTCGGGCACATTTAAAAATGTGATTTTCGCGTCCAAATTCTGAATCGGCTCTCCCCAGTTGTTTCCCCAAATGTTGTAATTGAATTCCGTGATGTCGTTGTAAACGTTAATTCCGCCGTAGTATTCATAGGAGACGACAAACGTAATATCGCGCGGTGTGGGTATGGGGAGCACGCAAACCAATTCGTATCCGCCGCTGACGGGCTGAGTATAAAAGCGCGCGTTTTCGTATCCGACCAAATGACCGGTCGCGTTTTGGATGGTAATATTCGCGTTGGTTTGAACGAAACGATACGCTTCTTTAAAATTTTCATACGGCTCCGTTTTAAATTGAATGACTTCATTGACGTAAACAATGCCTTTCTCGTCAACGGTTATATTGACGTCAGCGTTTTCCATCGTATAGGCCGACGCCTGCGCGCCGAAAAGTAAAAAGAAAAACAACAATGAAAGAATAACCGCCGCCGTTTTTTTGAATCGAATCTTTTTCATAAAACTCATGACCCCCGATGTCTCCGCCCGCTTGTTGAAATCGGGCTTCTTTAAATTCTCTAAAATTCTTTAAAGTTTTTTAAAGCTCTTTAAAACTTTCTAAAGAATTCTTTAAAACTTAGTAAAAATTTTAAATATTCTAAAATTTTTAAAATTTTTAAATTCTTTAAATTTCTTTTAAGTTCTTTAAATTCTTTTAAAATTCTTAAATTTCTTTTAAGTTCTTTAAATTTCTTTTAAGTTCTTTAAATTTCTTTTAAGTTCTTTAAATTTCTTTTAAGTTCTTTAAAATTTTTAAATTTCTTTTAAGTTCTTTTAAGTTCTTTTAAAACTTTTAAAGTTTTTAAAAACCTTTAAGAATCCTTAAAATTTTCTAAAAATTTATTAAAACGAACGTTTATTCCTTTTTAACGAACGAATTCTTTATTTTTATGATTAAGATATATTTCCTTTTTGTTTTTAAAGAAATCGGATTTCCTTTTATAAGTTTATCAGATTAAGATAAATAGGTGAAGATTAATCATGATATAAGAACAAAAACATATAAAAGGGGATTTATAAAATATGACAACAAAACCGACATTCTCGGATAAAAAACCGGCGAAGCTGAAAACCGTATCCAAAAAGGGAGGGCGAGTCCCAAAAGCGGAATCTCAGACGGAGAGCACTCAGGTGTTTGCCGCCGTTTCCAGTCCGATGCGCCAGCGCATTCTTCAACTTTTAGCGGAAGACGATATGCATATTTCCGCCATCGCCCGCAGTTTGGAAATTTCCGTTCCCGTCGCCTCCAAGCATATCAAAATCTTGGAAGAGGCTCAATTAATCGATCGGAAGATTTACGGAAAAACGCACGTTTTCTCTTTGAGAAAAATGAATTTTTCAAACGCGTTTGACCCGTTCGCTCCGGTGAAGCGGTTGGAAGTTGAAAAGGGAACCACGCTGATGGAAGCTTTTAAATCCATCGCGGTGGTGGAAATCAAAAATGTTGACGGGAAAGACTTCATCGTTGCCGCCGACGGGGAAGAAGGATTTTACCTTTACGAAATCAACGGAAAACTCATCGACAAGCGCGCCGAGGATTATTTGTTGGAAGAAGATGTTGTTGTGGAGTGGAAACGGTTGGAACCGGTCACCCGAAAGAAATTGATCGTCTCGGTTAAAAATGAAGAAGAAAAGGAAAAAAGACAGGGGTATTATGAAAGTTTGATTTGATGCCGAATCAAAAAAAACTTGCCGGAAAAATCCGACAAGTTTGATTTATTTGTCCGATAAGCCGAGGTTGGTGTCTTTTAAGGCTTGTATGATTGCGTTGGCATTCTTTTTGACTGAAATCGGGATATGAATTATTTCAAAAAAAGAGGGATTTGGGGGGAAACGTTTCGAAACGTTTTTATAAAATCCGAATCAATGTATAAATACCTCTATTTTTGTTTTTGCTTTGCCGCAGAACAATGAGGTAAACCGATTCCGATCGCATGTGACGCGGTCGGAATCAATTTTTTTAACTTATTTTCTATTAATTTTGATTATCAAATTTTAATTGCTGTTTTTGTTTAAAGCGAACATATTATTTCTTTTAAATTATTTTTAGCTCGAAAAATCATAAAAATAATCTTTAGAGAAATTTGTTAAAAGAGAAGCCCTAAAAATCTCTTAAGAAATAAGGCCCGCATGACCACTTAATTTGATGATTCGTCGAACTTAAACCCGCCGCAAACGAATTAAAAATAATGCGTTTCCATTTTTTTGCAGACGTCCGTTCGGGAAATGAAATATTGTAAGGGCGGCGCGTAAGAACATAAGTACCGGCGGCGCAAAAGCGAAACGTTGGGTCTCAAGCAGAGTTATCAATCTCTCAGAAGTGCCGGCGGCGCAAAAACGAAACGTTGGGACGCAAGCAGGCTTATCAAGCTCCGGAGAAGAAGCGACGGTGCAAAAAAGAAACGTTGGGTCTCAAGCAGAGTTATCAAGCTCCGGAGGTGCCTGCAACGCAAAAGCGAAATATTGGGTCTCAAGCAGAGTTATCAATCTCTCAGAAGGTGCCCAGCAGCGCAAAAACGAAACGTTGGGGCGCAAGCAGGCTTATCAAGCTCCGGAGAAGAAGCGACGGCGCAAAAGCGAAATATTGGGTCGCAACCGGGATTATCAATCTCTCAGGAGGTGCCGGCGACGCAAAAGCGAAATATTGGGTCGCAACCGGGATTATCAATCTCTCAGGAGGTGCCGGCGACGCAAAAGCGAAACGTTGGATCACAAGCAGGCTTATCAAGCTCCGGAGAAGAAGAAGCGGCGCAAAAGCGAAACGTTGGGATGTAAGCAGAGTTGTCACGCTCTTAGGGGGTGATTCTTTTTTTGAAAAGGAAATGGATGAAAACCATTGCGACCGCGATAAAGCCGATTAAAAAAATGATGTGAATCGGATTTTTAATCAAGTCAGGAGAGATGCCAATGCCGTTGTTTTTGCCCGGATCGGATGGGCCGGGGTTTGTCGAATCGTCTAAGACGGCGCTCTCTAATTTCCAAAGCGTGTCTTCGGAGTACAGCGTGTTGCGGTCTTTGAATTGGGTAACATGGGAAAAACCGGCGACGGCTTGAGAATTGTTCATATAAAGCTTGTCTAAAGTCATCCGCAAAAGAAGAACCTCTTCGTTTCCAAATTTGCGATAACAGGAGACTGTTTCACCCTCCTTGACAATAACGGAGCCGATAAAAACGCCGTCCCGGTAATTGTTGTAAAATTCCAAAGAAACGGCATCCGCTTTATACCCTTTCAACTCGATTTCATAGCCCTGCTCCAATTTTTCAATGTCGCCGTCGCGCAAAATAATGTAGCGGTCTGAAATTAAAACCTCCGAATCCGAGTCATCCGTCGCAAGAGCGGGCGCGGGGACGAGCGAGAAAAGAAAACAGATTAAAAAAAGAAAACAAAAAAGTTTTTGAAAAAACTTGATTTGAATCGAAAAACAAGAGAAGATTTTATCCACCCCGCCCCAATTGAATTATTTTTTAGTGTAAATACAGCGGCCGGCAATAATTTCTTCGATGTCCCCGTTGTTTTTCTTTAACAAAAGAGCGCCGTTTTTGGAAATGCCCACGACGACGCCCTCAACAATTCGATTCGGCGTATTCACCGTCACCTCTTTTCCAATCGTATCGGAAAGCGCGATGATATCTTCCATAATCTCATTAAACGGACGCGTGCTGAAACGAATATATTCCTGCTCCATTTCAAACAACAACTTCTGAAGAAGCTCGACCCGGTCAACGCTTTTTCCGCTCTCGTCCCGAAGGGTTGTGGAATTTTCACGCAAATCCTCCGGAATATCTTTTAAACCCATATTAGCGTTGATGCCGATACCGATGACAACGAACTCAACCGTATCTATTTCCGCCTCGACCTCCGTTAAAATACCCGAAACCTTATTCCCGCCAATCAAAACATCGTTGGGCCATTTGATTTTTGCATCAAACCCGTACATCCTCAACGTCTTTGCAACGCTCAACCCGAAAGTCAGCGTTAACCGAGAAGCCGCTCCAAGAGCGATGCGCGGCTTTAAAATCGTTGAAAACCAAATCCCGCCCTTGGGAGACGCCCACTGCCTTCCGAGACGCCCGCGCCCACCGATTTGCTGCTCCACAACGACGATGGTCCCCTCTTCGGCGCCTCCCCGCGCCAATTTCTTGGCGATGTCATTGGAAGAGCCGGCCTCGTCATAATAATGAATGTTTTTCCCAAAAAGCGTCGTTTTCAGACCCGATAAAATTTCCTCCGGATAAAGCAGCTTGGGAACGGATTTTAAAACGTAGCCTTTCTTGGGAGCGGATGAAATCTCATACCCGTCATCCCTTAAACTCTTAATATATTTACAAACCATCGTCCTCGAAATGCCGAGCTCCTTGCCGAGCTCTTCGCCGGATATGGCTTTCCCGTCAGCGACTTTAAACGCATTAATAATTTCTGATCTTTTGCTTTTCATCCCGTGTCTCCCGGACCATTACAAAATTAAAAAATACGAATAGCATATAGAATTCTCAGTTCTAAGTTTATATATTTTTGTTTTTTAAAAAATAAAAAGAAAGATTATTTTTTCTTTCCTTTCTTTCTTTTATTTTCAAATTCCGCGACCGTGGAAATATAACTTCCGACCGCAGCGGTAATTGCGGCAATGACAACCTCCTCGTTATCCAAAGCCGACGCCAAAGTGGCCCCTTTTTCAGAATCCCGGATTAAAACATCATGAATCGAATCGATAATATGATTGTCGTCAATGAATCGCGTGGACAGATTTCCTTTCCCGAACTCCTCGTTTTCCATAACCGCTTTGTGAAACGGAATATTGGTCGTCACCCCGATAACCACGTACTCGTAAAGCGCGCGTTTCATACGCTCAATGGCCTCTTCCCGATTCGCTCCGTACGCGCACAACTTTGAAATCATGGAATCGTAATAAGGAGAAATGGTATACCCCGTGTGAACCCCGCTGTCCACCCGAATCCCCGGCCCGCCCGAGGAACGATATCCCCGAATTTTTCCAGGAGACGGCGCAAAATCGTTGAGCGGATCTTCCGCGTTGATACGGCATTCAATCGCGTGCCCGCGAATGACGACATCCTCTTGTTTCATGCGAAGTTCCATGCCCGCGGCGATTCGGATTTGTTCTTTGACCAAATCAACGCCCGTAATCAATTCCGTAATCCCGTGCTCCACTTGAAGGCGCGTGTTGACTTCCAGGAAATAATATTGCCCGTTTGAGAAAATGAATTCAACGGTTCCGGCATTGGAATAACCGACCGCTTTTGCCGCGCGGATGGCGGCTTCCCCCATTTCCTTTCGAAGAGCGGGCGTCATAATCGGCGACGGCGCCTCTTCAATTAACTTTTGATGCCGGCGTTGAATGGAGCATTCCCGATCCCCCAAATAAATCACATGTCCGAATTGATCCGCCAAAAGTTGAATCTCAATATGCCGCGGTTTTAAAATATATTTTTCAATAAAAACCGACGGATCCCCGAAAGCCGAGCCGGCCAAACGCATCGTCGTCTCCAGCGCGTCTTTGAATTCGTCCTCGCCGTTTACGACACGCATTCCGATACCCCCGCCCCCGGCGGACGCTTTGATTAAAACGGGATACCCGATTTCCTTTGCGACCCGAATGGCTTCGTCGACATCGTTGACAGCGTCTTCGGTCCCGGGAACCGTCGGAATATCGGCTTTTTTGGCGATTTTTCGAGACTCGATTTTGCTTCCGAGCTTATCAATCACATCCGCGGAAGGACCGATAAAAACAACCCCTTCTTCTTCGCAGCGGCGCGCGAATTTCGAATTCTCCGAAAGAAAACCATACCCCGGATGAATGGCGTCACACCCGGTTTGTTTGGCCACCTCTATGATTTTCTCCATGTTTAAATAACTTTGACTCGCCGGCGCCGGACCGACATAAGCGGCCTCATCGGCGTACATCGCAAAAAGCGCCTTATTGTCCGCGTCGGAATAAACGGCGACGGTTTTAATATTCAACTCCCGACAAGCGCGCATGACACGAATCGCGACTTCCCCGCGGTTGGCGACAAGAATTTTTTGAAACATACCGTCTCCTCACTCAATGATTAACAAAGCGTCGCCGCCAACAACGGTATCTCCTTCCGAGACAACGATTTCTTTAACGATTCCGGATTTGGGAGAACTGACGGCGTTTTCCATCTTCATGGCCTCAATGACGCAAATCGTATCCCCCTCGTTAACGCGGTCTCCGATTTTCGTTTTAACGGAAAGAATCATTCCCTGCATGGAGCTGAGAACCGCGCCCGGCAAATCCGCCTTGGACTTTTTCTCATCCCCCGCCGCCGGCGCGCCTTTGGACGGATTGCCCGCCGCGGAAATGCTGTACCCTTTCGGCTCCACTTTCACGTCAAAAACATCGCCGTCCACTTCCACCCGAAACTCGGTCGGAACCCCGGAAACATCGGCGCCGGAGCCGGAAGGAAGACTGCAACCGCAAACGAACTCTTCCTCAACCGCCTCTCCTTTTAAAAACCGCGGAGCGATGGCCGGATATAAGATATAAGTCAAAATATCTTCTTCGGATTTGGCAATCCCCATTTCTTCCGCTTCTTTTTTCATCTTTTCGTATTCCGGTTTAATCAAGTCGCCCGGCCTTGTGGTAATCGGCTGTTCTCCCTCGATGATGACGGAAAGCATTTCAGCCGACATCGGAACGGGTGTTTTTCCGTAATATCCGCGCGCGTAATCTTTCACCTCTTTGGGAATGACTTTGTAGCGCTCCCCCATAATAACGTTTAAAACGGACTGCGTTCCGACGATTTGGCTTGTCGGCGTAACCAGCGGCGGATACCCGAGCTCTTTTCGAACGCGCGGCATTTCCGCCAAAACGTCCATGTATTTGTCCAAAGCGTTTTGCTCTTTTAATTGAGAAACCAGATTGGAAAGCATGCCGCCCGGAATCTGATACAAAATAACGTTGGCGTCAATCGTCTCAGAAATCGGATCGCATATGGTATTGTATTTGTCTTTTAGTTTTCTGAAAAACGGCGTAATCTCATTGAATTTTTCAAGCGAGATTCCGGTGTCGTACTTTGTCCCCATAAAAGAAGCCACCATCGCCTCCGTCGGCGGCTGCGAACTTCCCCACCCGAACGGCGAAATGGCCGTATCGATGATGTCCGCTCCGGCTTCGGCGGCCGCGTAATACATAACGGGAGCCATCCCGGATGTGCAGTGAGAGTGAACGCAAATCGGAACGGAAACTTCTTTCTTCATCCCGGAAACGATTTCAGACGCCGCTGCCGGTGACAACAAACCGGCCATATCCTTAATGCAAATCGAATCGCATTCCATCTCTTCAAGCTGTTTTGCCATTTTGATAAACTTCTCGGGCGTGTGAATCGGACTGATGGTGTAACAAACCGTCCCCTGCACGTGCGCGCCGACTTTTTTAGCGGTTCTGACCGAGGTTTCAATGTTTCTGAAATCGTTTAACGCGTCAAAAATACGGAAAATATCAATGCCGTTTTCATAAGATTTCGTCACGAATTTTTCAACAACGTCGTCGGAATAATGACGGTATCCCACAAGGTTTTGTCCGCGAAGAAGCATTTGCGCCGGCGTGTTTTTCATGCGGGATTTGATGTCCCGAAGCCTTTGCCACGGGTCTTCGTTTAAATAGCGGATGCACGTATCAAACGTGGCGCCCCCCCACATTTCAAGAGAATAATATCCGACATCGTCCAACTGCTCAACAATATCTAAAATATCGCGTGTTCTCATACGTGTCGCGACCAAAGATTGATGCGCGTCACGAAGAGCGGTTTCTGTAATTTTTACGGCCATATTTTTCAGCCCCCCGGTTTTTAATAAATGAATCCGTTTTCTTAATATATTGTCTGCCGTAATCGAATTTGAAACGGCGAAAACGGATACGGTTCTTTGAATTGGAACAAAAAAGAATGTAAACTATAAATAAATTACGAGGACGTTTACAATGTCAACCGAATTAAAGGGAAAATGAAGAATCGACGAGTAAAAAATCAAAACCTCCGAGGAACAAATAAAAAAGAAAAACTTTGAAATCGTAAAAATATAACTGAAAGTAATAAACAAATATAAATATTATGAGCAATATGCATATAATCCCGAGAACAAAAGGAGAAAGATCTATGACTCAAAACAAAGAAACTCAAAATAAAGAAAAAAAACTCAAATTTGAAACGCTTCAGCTTCATGTCGGCCAAGAGCGGCCGGATTCCGCGACGGGCTCAAGGTCGGTCCCGATATATCAAACCGCCGCCTACGTGTTTGACGATTTTGATCATGCCGCCGCCCGATTTGATTTAACGGACGCGGGAAACATATACGGCCGATTAACCAATTCGACGCAGGAGGTTTTGGAAAAAAGAATGGCCGCTCTTGAAGGCGGAACCGCGGCTCTTGCTGTCGCAACCGGCGCCGCCGCCGTGGCTTATTCCGTATTAAATATCGCTCAAGCCGGAGACCACATCGTCTCTCAAAAAACGATTTACGGCGGCACCTACAATTTGTTCGCCCACACGTTGGCGCAATACGGAATTAAAACCACGTTCGTGGACCCCGCCGACGAGGACGGATATGAAAAAGCGATTCAAGAGAACACGAAAGCCGTTTTCATCGAAACATTCGGAAATCCGAATTCGGACGTCTCCGACATTGAAAAAATCGCGAAAATCGCTCACGAAAATAAAATTCCGCTCATCGTTGACAGCACATTTTCAACCCCGTATTTAATCCGCCCCCTTGAGCACGGCGCAGATGTGGTCGTTCATTCCGCCACTAAATTTATCGGCGGGCACGGAACGACTTTGGGAGGGATTATCGTTGACGGCGGGTTTGATTGGAAATCCTCCGGCAAATTTCCGGGATTGTCCGAGCCCAATCCGAGTTACCACGGAGCCGTTTTTGCCGACATCGCCGGACCCGCCGCGTTTGTCACAAAAATTCGAGCCGTGCTGCTCAGAGACACGGGCGCAACGATTTCTCCTTTCAGCGCTTTTTTACTTCTCCAAGGGCTTGAAACTCTCTCCCTGCGCGTGGAAAGACACGTCAAAAACGCGTTAAAAGTCGTGGAATATTTAAACGACCACCCCAAAGTAGAAAAAGTGAATCATCCGTCTTTGCCAACCGACCCGTCCCGCGCGCTTTACGAAAAATATTATCCAAACGGCGGCGGTTCGATTTTCACGGTTGAAATCAAAGGAGGAGAAAAAGGAGCCAAAGAATTCATTGACAAACTCGAGCTTTTTTCATTGGTTGCAAACGTGGCCGACGTTAAATCCCTTGTCATTCACCCGGCGTCGACCACCCATTCTCAAATGACGAAAGAGGAACAAGAAAAAGCCGGAATCACCCCGGGAACCGTTCGACTATCCATCGGAACCGAGCATATCGACGACATACTCTTTGATTTAAAAAGAGCGTTGGAATAAACGAAACCGAAAAAAAAAAAAAAAAAAAAAAAAAAAAAAAAAAAAAAAAAAAAAAAAAAAAAAAAAAAAAAAAAAAAAAAAAAATGAA
>JAVESN010000037.1:0-15791 GCA_034006575.1 Methanimicrococcus sp. | reverse complement strand
AAAAAATCGGAAATTTGCGGATGGACTTCAAAAAATCGATAAAATCACATTTTGTTTTTCGTTTTCGTTTTTGGAAAAAAGAGAACGTATTTTCGCTGTTTGGCGCGGCGCGTTTTCATCGAACTTCACGGATTCGGCCAAAAATATAAATGAAAAATGGTGCCGATTTGTTTTTCGTTTTTGAAAATTTGCCGGGTGTTTTCGCTGTTTGGCGCGGCCGATTTTGTTGAAATTCATGGCTGTTTTTTTATTCCATTTCGTTTTTATTCCCTTGAGGTTCCTTCTTTTTTATGGATTCCATTTTTTGGTATTCTTTTTATTTATGAAATCCTTTATTCAATTGAGGAAATCTTATGGAAATGACAATGCTTGAACGTTTTACGCGTTCTTTAAATTTGAAAGAAGTGGATAAAGTTCCGGTGTGTTCGGTCACGCAAACGGGAACAATGGAGTTGATGGCATTAACCGGAACAAGCTGGCCCAAAGCATTTTCCGATCCCGAAGAAATGGCGGCGTTGGCTATGGCCGGATATGAAATCGCGGGTCTTGAAGGCGTTCGTTATCCTTTCACATCGAATGACATGCCTTTAGCATTCGGCTGCTCTTATTCAACCGGAACTTACCAATCGCCGCCGCATCTGTTGGATTTTCCGTGCAAAACCGAAAAAGACGCGTTGGATTTGGTTCAACCCGATGATTTTTACGAGCACCCGGCCGTTTTATCTATTATTCAAACGACAGATTTTCTCCGAAAAGAAATAGATGAAAAAGGATATGAAGTCCCGTTGATTGCGGGAATTTTGGGTCCGTCGTCTTTTGCTTCTTCTGTTGCGGGCGTGAATAATTATTTAATGTGGTGTATCAAAAAACCCGACGTTTTAGATTATTTATTGCAAGTCGGAACGGAAATTTGTATCGAATACGCCAATTATCTTTACGATTTGGGCGTTGATTCGGTTGTCATTATCGATTCGGAAGCCGGGCCCGATTTATTTCCGCCGCCGCTTTTCAATTCGATGATCCTGCCTTATTATCAAAAAATAACATCCCATGTGAATGGATTAAACATATTGCATATGTGCGGCGATTCGACTCCTATATTGGAGCCGATGGCCAAATCGGGATTTAAAGGGTTGAGTTTGGAAGAAAAAGTGGACATGGAATACGCCTCCCAATCCGTCGGCAACCAAATATGTCTCATCGGAAATATATCGCCCGCCGATGAATTACTTCTTCATTCTCCCGACGTCGTTAAAGAAGTTTCCAAACAATGCATCGAAGATGGAGTTCGAATTTTAGCGCCCGGATGCGGAATTGCGCCTCACACGCCTTTAAAAAATTTAAAAGCCCTTGTACAAGCGCGGGATGAATATTATTTGGAACAACAAATGGACGAATAAACGAAGAAACAAAAATATGGAATTTTATTTCTTCCATTTTTTAACTTTTTTAAAAAATTCCTTTTTACTTTTTTTTACATTTTTTAACTTTCTTTCTTTTAAATTCCTTTTAACCTTTTTTAACTTTTTTTAATTTTTTATTTTTACTTTTAATTTTTTATTTTTACTTTTTACTTTTTTAAAACTCGTTTTTATTTTTCACTTCTTATTTTTTAACCCTTTTTAACCATGCGATGTTTGTTAAAAATATTCGATATCGAATTCTTTATCATGTCGATAAACCAAAAAGGTTTCCGGGGAAAAAATCGTCCGCTCAATACGACCAAAAAAAGTGAAGAACATTCGTTCTCCTTTCCGCTTATGAAAAATGAAAAAAGAATAAAAAAGAAAATGATTTAAGGTTATTTCATTTTCAAATTACATGGGACCCATGGGTCCGCCTTGCGGGGGATAGTAATAGGATTGTCTTCTCAACGGATCTTGCCCGTATTGGTTTGGTCCTTGTGTTCCGTCCGCGAGGAATAAATAGACTTCAAAAACAAATGCGATAATCCATCCGATTATGGGTATAATGTTGACCAATCGAATTAAGAGAAGCCAGCCGCTTTTATTCAAATCGTGCAGGCGTTTAATGGATTGAAATATAGAGCATACGAAAAGCACAAAATATATTATAAAGAAGATGAGCATGAGTATAAATACTATAATATATCCGATAGTTTGGCTTATATGAGCAAATATAATGTTAATAATTAAGGATATAATTGTATAAAGTACTGATAAAATAATAGCTACCAGCCATATTCCGACCATTCTCAAAAAATAAGGCCATCGATTCAATCTTCCTTCAGAGGAAAATAGTTTTTTCATAATTCCACTGTTTGCTTCCATCATATATACTTATATTTATTTTTTCATATTTATATCCTTTGCTCTCTTTTTCATTTTTTGAACCAGTTCTTCCGAATTTTGAAAAGCTTGGTCCGCTTCTTCTTTTAACAACCCCGCGCCCATTAAAACTTTATATGCCGTTTCTTTTGTAATCATGTCGCCCGGCCGATGCGTGTCGGTATTGCAGACCAATTTCGCGCCGATTTGAGTTGCCAATCGGGCCACATGGCCGTTGGTTCGGTTGTGACCGCAGCGCGCCGTAATTTCCAAATAAGTGTTTGTCATCTTCGCAAGCTCGACATCTTCTGCCGTTAAAAAACCCGGGTGCGCTAATATATCCACGTATTCCGATTCGATTGCCGCGCGATTCGTTCCGGGTGCGACCGGCTCAACGGACGTTTCGCCGTGAACGACAACGATGTCGGCACCGATTTCTTTGGCTTTTTTAGCCAAGCGATCAATTTGACCGGGCGGGACATGCGTGATTTCAATTCCCGCGAAAATATCAATCTCCCATTCTTCTTCAATCGTTTTGGCTTTTAAAAGAGAGGTTATGATATATTCATAATTCGTAAAATCAGCGTGATCCGTCATGGCAATGGCACGATAGCCGTAAGTTATCGCTCGACGAACGTGTTCGCTCGGGACTAATACGCCGTCGCTGAAAAGAGTGTGGGTGTGCAGATCAATCATTTTTATTCCTTTCTATTTTTATTTTATTTTTATTCTTTCTTTTATTTTTTTTATTTCTGATTGAATCTTTGATTTCGTTTTATTTAATATTTTCTGAAATTTATTTATATTTTTTTATTCGATTTATTTGAAATATGCCAAAAAACGGAATCCTTTTTCACAATCTTTTAAAGTTCAAATTTCGTTTTTGTCGTTTGGCGCGGCGTGATTTTTTGAAAACGCGCCGCTCTCTTTTTTACTCCCTTTTTATATTTCTGTCGTCATTCTTATATTTCATTCATCATCCGAATCGCTTTCATCCTTCGGCGGTCTGTAATTGTCTCGGGACGCGAATTTCTTTTCTTTTTCTTCTTTTTCATATTTGGCGGAAAGCGGGGTTTGCGTTCGCGCCTGAATCGGATTGTTATATCTCGGATCTTCCGGGAGCGCTTCTAATTTTTCAACGACGTCGGCAAATCCGAAATTTGGTTTGACGTCTTTGATTTCAATTTTAACGATATCGCCGATCGTTGCTTCTTTGACAAATAATACAAAATCGTCGATTTGAGCGATACCGTCTCCGGACGCGCCGAGCTCTTTGATTTCAACCGCGTAAAACTGTCCTTTTCGGAGGGGCGCGGTTAAAAATTTCTTTGCGATTACATAAATTTCGGCGCTGGTTGACCGAGACGCTTGAGGCGTATAAGCGCGAACGTGAACGAATTCATTTTTCACGTCGTCGAAAAAATCTTTAAACATATCCCCTTGAAAAACTTTGACAACAAACGTTCCTTTAGGTTTGAGAATCTTTTTGGCGCACTCAAAAGCGGCGCGATTCAAATCAATTCCGCGCGCGTGGTCTAACGGCCAGTTCCCCGTCAAATTCGGCGCCGCGTCACACAAAACAACATCGACGCCTTTTTTTCCGGCGAATTCTAATATTTTTTCAATCGTCGATTCGGCCGTAATGTCTCCTCTCAGAGTTGTCACGCCTTGAATCTCTTCAATATTTTGCAAATCAACGCCCAAAACCCGGCCGCGAGAAAGCTCTTTTGCCACTTGAAGCCAGCCGCCCGGAGCCGCTCCCAAATCGACAACCACATCTCCGCGATTGATAATATTCGCGTTTTGTTGAATCTGTTTTAATTTATAGGAAGCCCGTGAGCGATATCCCTCTTTTTGGGCCAAGTCGTAATAGTAATCCTTTTGGTTTCGCGCCATTGTTTTTATCCCCCTTTTTATCTTTTATTTTTTTACGTTTTATTTTTGCGTTTTATTTTTACTTTTATTTTTTCTACTTTTATCTTTTTATGTTTTATTTTTGTTATATCTTATTTTTCTTCTTTTTCGATTGGAACGGGTTAAATGTATTTATGATTAATGTGCTCATTTCAAATAATTAAAAAATCATAACTTTATGTATCAAATACAATATCTTTTTGCGGGATTTAAATGGAAACCTTTCATCACAATTTCAAAAATATTTTTGACTCAAAAAGAGAAGATAACGCCGCTGTTGCCGTCGCTTCTGCCGCCGCTTCTGCCGCCCCCGTTCACCCGACGCGCTGGATTTTAAATTCCAAGGGCAAAACCTTATCGGGAAAAACGATTGTTCTCGGTGTTACCGGAAGCATCGCCGCCGTTGAAACCGTCAAACTGGCGCGCGAACTCATTCGTTACGGCGCAAATGTTTATGCCGTCATGTCGGACGCAGCTTGTCGAATTATTCACAAAGATGCGCTGCATTACGCCACCGGAAATCCGGTCATCGCCAATTTGACCGGGCGCGTCGAGCATGTCGAATTCTTCGGCTCAAAAGGGATTGCCGATTTGTTTTTAATCGCGCCGGCAACGGCCAACACTGTTTCTAAAATCGCCGCCGGTATTGATGATACGCCGGTGACCACCTTTGCGACAACCGCAATCGGCGAAGGAAAAAAAGTTATGCTCGTTCCCGCAATGCATGAATCCATGTATCGCCACCCCCAAGTTTTGGAAAACTTTAAAACATTAAAATCCTGGGGGGTTGATGTCATTGGTCCGCGCTTTGAGGAGGGAATCGCAAAAATTGCCGACAACGATGAAATCGTTCTTCGCGTTCTTCGCGCGCTCGGATCGCATTCCTTGGATGGGAAATCCGTTTTTATCACCTCCGGCTCAACGGCCGAATCCATTGATCCGATTCGTTTGTTGACAAACCGCGCTTCCGGAAAAACGGGAACCGCGCTTGCCAAAGAAGCTTACATTCGCGGCGCGAACGTTTATTTGTTCCACCGTTTTCAATCGCCGATGGCGCATTTGCCGCATTTCCAAGAGATTTACACGGAAAGCGTTTCGGATATGATTTCAGCGGTCATCGCTCAAATCGCGCTTTGTGATGCTCCGGCGTTTGGTAAAAACATTTTAATCAGCGCCGCGGCCATTTCGGATTATACGGTTGAAAAAAGCCAATCCAAAATCAAATCCAACGAATCCGAATTAACGCTCACGCTCAAACCCGCAAAAAAATTGATTGAAGAGGCGTGTTACACCGATCCGAATATTTTTATTGTCGGGTTTAAGGCAGAGACCGGCGTTTCTTATCAAAAATTAATCGACGTCGCCGCCGAAAAAATAGAATCCGGCGTCGCGGATCTTGTGGTGGCCAACGATGTTTTGGAAAAAGGAATCGGAACAAATGAAAACGATGTTTTTGTCGTCACAAAAGAGTATTTGACCCACCAAGATTTAAAAACCGTAATTCCGATATCTGGCAATAAATCGCAAATCGCATCCGATTTATTGGACTTGATTCAAAAATACTCTCAAGATGAAAAGTCCGCCGACTCCAAAATTCAAATGACGAATCCGATAATCGATTCCGATTCCGACACCATTTTATATTCCGGTTCCGTTTTGGATTCCGACTCCGATTCGGGTTCCGACTCTGATTTGGATTCTGATTCCATTTTGAATTATGACTCCGATTCGGGTTCCGACTCTGATTTGGATTCTGATTCCATTTTGAATTATGACTCCGATTCGGGTTCCGACTCCAATCCGGATTCCGACTCTGTTTTGGATTCTGATTCCATTTTGAATTATGACTCCGATTCGGGTTCCGGCTCCGGTCCGGATTCCGACTCTGTTTTGGATTCTGATTCCATTTTGAATTATGATTCCGATTCGGGTTCCGGCTCCGGTCCGGATTCCGGTCCGGATTCCGGTCCCGATTCGGTTTCTTCTTTTAAAACGTCCGATACAAATCAAAACATTCGACGCAAGCCCGTTCAAATGCGTGGCCGTATATTTAAAAGGAAATAATTATGCCGTTTGAAACACGCACCGCTTTTTCACCCGGTCACATCACCGGGTTTTTTCGGGTCTGCAATCATTTTAATCCGCATCAAAAAGGATCTATCGGTGCCGGATTGGTTTTAAATAAAGGCATTTACTCAACGGTGACGCCGTTTGTCGGCTCGGGCGTGTCGTCCGTTTTTTTAAACGGGAAGCTTAAATCAACGACTTTGGCGGACGATTCGACAAATACGGTTTTAACGGTGATTTCAGAGCTTTCTTCCCGCGCTTCCCAGAAATACGGCTTCGATTTTCATTTTAAAGTGGAAGAAATCGGAAATATTCCGGCCGGATGCGGATTTGGTCTATCGGCCGCAGGCGCGCTCAGCACGGCTTTTGCAATCAACAGCTCTTTGAAGCTTGATCTTTCAAAAGAAGAATTGGTTGAAATCGCGCATTATTCCGAAGTCATCAACGGCAGCGGTCTGGGAGATGTTGTCGGCGAATCCGTCGGCGGCCTTGCGGTTCGAGAAATTCCGGGAGGCTCGGCGCACGGCACATTTTACAGTATTTCCTTGTCAAAAGAAGAGCTTGGAAAAAAGATTTATTGTTTGGTTTTGGGAGAATTATCGACAAAGGAAGTGATTACAAACAGCCGCCACATCCAAAATATCAATTCCGCAGGAAAGTCGGCTCTGTTTCATTTCTTGAAAAAGCCGTCCCTTTCATCGTTTATGGAAAATTCCAAACAGTTTACAAAAACCGTCGGTCTTCTCAGCGCCGAGGCTGAAAAAGTGATTGATTCCATCGACCCTGAAGACGGAATCGCGGCTCAAGCGATGCTCGGCAATACGGTTTTTGCCCTCTCCTCCGGACGCGAGGGCGCCGATGAACATATTTTAAATATGATGAAAAAATTCGGCGACGTTTACGAATGCCGAATCGAAACGAAAGGTCCGCGCGTCTGTTTATCGGACTTTTGATTTTAAAAATATTTTATTATTATTCTTAATCGGCGCGCGCTTTAAAAGTCGGTTATGTTCATTTTTTATATTTTTTTTCGTTTATTTTTTCAATCAACTTTTCAATTGTTTTTACCCGTTTCAACTGTTTTATCTGTTTCAACTGTTTTACCCGTTTTTTAATCCTTTTTTTCGGTCGATTTTTCAACCGCTTTTTTATTTTTGGTATTATAATATGGTTTAATTATTCTAATTGTCTATTTTTTGTTTTTTGAATACAAATGATTTTAAAAGAAGAAATGACTTAATCAGACAAAATAGCAAAATAATAAAAAAAGAAAAAGGAAAGGAAAAAAATATGACAAAAATCCCTCAAACTCATCCCAGATATGAATCTCTTGTTGCGCGCGAGCAAATCGTTGCAGGTATCGATAAAGGAATCACGAGCCGCCAAGGTTTGATTGCTCAAGGGCGCGGCGAAGCGTTTGATTATTTAATCGGCGAAGAAACGACGGAAGGCGCGAACTATGCCGAAGCGGTCGCCGTTTGTTTACTTTTGCTCGCCAAAAACCCGGTGATTTCGGTCAACGGAAACGTCGCGGCTTTGGTGCCGGCGGAAATCGTTTTACTCTCACAGTTGACCGGCGCCAAGTTGGAAGTCAATCTGTTTCATCGAACGGAAGAGCGCGTTTTAAAAATCATTGAAGAATTGAAAGAAAACGGCGCGGGCGAAGTTTTTGGGAAAAATGCCGAATCGCTGTTGCCGTTGGATCATGATCGCGCAAAAGTCGAACGCAACGGAATTTATGACGCCGACGTCGTGTTCGTGCCGCTCGAAGACGGCGACCGTTGCAAAGTTTTGGCGGATATGAATAAACTCATCATAACCGTTGATTTGAATCCGCTGTCTCGAACCGCGCAAACCGCGCATGTCACCATTGTCGATAATTTAAAACGTACGCTTTCGAATATGATTCACATGATTCCCGATTTTCGAAACATGAGCGATACGGATTTGTGGGAAATTGTTGAAAATTATGACAACAACATCGTTTTGGTTGACGCTATTGAAACCATGAAGGAAAATTTAACGAAAGAACAACACAAAGTTCTCAATATCGAAGAGGACCAAGATTCAAACGACGATAAAATCTGTAAAGCGCCGGACCGCAGAAAAAACGCTCCTCGTATGCAAAGAAATCCCGAGGTCGCTCGAAAAGTGATGATGCGCGGCGGCGACTTAATGATGGAATAATATCGGGGGAAAATTTTGACAATTGTTCTCGGAATCGAGGGAACCGCTTGGAATTTAAGCGTGGCCATCGTCGATGAAGACGATGTCATCGTTGACGTCACGCGCACTTACAAGCCGGCGACCGGCGGGATTCATCCCCGTGAGGCGGCGCAACACCATGCCGCGCACATCGGCGAGACTGTGGAGGAGGTGTTCCGTCTTTTTGAAGAAAAAGGGTATCTCAAATCCGATATTGACGCCGTCGCATTCTCAAAAGGTCCGGGTCTCGGGCCGTGTCTTCGAATTGTGGGAACTGCGGCGCGCATGATTTCATTGATGCTTGAAAAACCGTTGGTCGGCGTGAATCATTGTGTCGCGCACATTGAAGTCGGTCTTTGGAAAACGGAGGCAAAAGATCCGATTACGCTTTACGCCAGCGGCGCGAATTCTCAAGTGTTGGCTTATGAGGAGTACGCGCCCGGAAAAGGCGCTTATCGCGTTTTTGGGGAGACCTTGGACATCGGTCTTGGGAATTCTCTTGACAAATTCGCAAGGTCGGCGGGATTGCCGCATCCGGGAGGGCCTTTGATTGAAAAATATGCCAAAGAAGCGGAGAAATATGTCGATTTGCCGTATACGGTTAAAGGGATGGATTTCTTTTTTTCGGGGTTGTCGACGGCGGCCACGCGTCTTTTGAAAAACGGTTCGGATGAAAAGAGATTGGAAAATGTTTGTCATTCGTATCAGGAAACCGCTTTTGCGATGGCCGTTGAGGTCACGGAGCGCGCTTTGGCGCACACCGGCAAAAACGAGATTTTATTGGCGGGCGGGGTCGGCGCAAACAGCCGCCTTCGGGAAATGTTGGAGCAAATGTGCGCGGATCGCGGCGCGAAATTTTTTGTTCCTGAAAAGAAATTTATGGGCGATAACGGCGCGATGATTGCGTATACCGGACTTTTGATGTTTAAAGCGGGGGACACGCTGACGGTTGAGAATTCGTTTGTGGATGCCGGCTTTCGTCCGGACGAAGTCACCGTTTCTTGGAAGCCGCCTAAAAATTTGAATGTGAAAGAAGAAATGAAGAAGATGCAAAACGGAGCGGAAGCCGTTATTCGATTGGAAGAAAAGTCTTACGGTTTTGAAAAAGATCGAAATGAAAAAGACGGATATGAAAAAAATCAATGTGAAAACGGATGGGTCGGGGAAAAATCAAACGACGGCGCCGGCATTGAAAAAATGATTGTAAAGGAGCGCATTCAAAAAAATTATCGTCTTTCTCAAATTGATTTAAAATTAAGAAAGGAAAGAACGCGCGCGGAAATTCGGATGATGACGGAAGCGCGCCGGTGCGGAATTCCGGTGCCGATTATTTACGGGGCGGATGAGTATTCGATTCAAATGGAGTATATTGACGGCGCGCCGCTTAAATTTTTGATGGACGAGAATGAAACGTTGGCGGTAGATGTCGGAGAAATGATTGGAAAACTTCATGAAAATCACATTCTTCACGGGGATTTGACGACGTCGAATATGATTTGGAGCACGCGCGACAAAAGGATTTATTTGATTGATTTCGGGCTTTCGTTTTCGGAAAACAGCGTCGAATCCAAAGGGGTTGACATTCACGTTTTGTTTCAAACCTTTGACAGCTCTCATAAAAATGCCGCGCGGCTGAAAGAAAACTTTGAAAACGGATATCGAAAAACGTGCAAAGACGCGGCTCTCATTTTAAAGCGCGCCGACGAAATCAAAATGCGCGGCAGGTATATCGAAGGGAAATAAAAAAATGAAATCAAATGAAATCAAAATGTAATGGTTATAACATGCGGGAAACATCAAAATGACGAAGCCGAAGAAAATAGTTTTTGTGACCGGAAACGCCGGGAAATTCTCCGAGATTCAAGAAATATTGGATTCGGTCGGAATCGAGGCGATTCAAAACAAGGGGGATTATCCCGAGATTCAGGCGGACGATTTGGAGCCGATTGCGGCGGCTTCTGCAAAAGCGGCGGCGAACGATTTGGGGATTCCGGTTTTGGTGGATGATTCGGGAATATTCATTCAAGCGTTAAACGGCTTTCCGGGGCCTTATTCTCGATTTGTGGAAGACCATCTCGGCAATCCGCGCGTTTTAAAGTTAATGGAAAATGAAACGAATCGCGAGGCTTATTTTAAAACCGTGATCGCTTTTTGCGAGCCGGGAAAAGAGCCGATGACTTTTTCCGGAATCGTTGAGGGAGAAATCGCTTTTGAAGAACGCGGGAGTGGCGGGTTTGGTTTTGATCCAATTTTTGAATACGGCGGAAAAACATTCGGCGAACTCGGAACCGAATTCAAAAATACCATTTCTCATCGCAGGCGAGCCTTGGATAAGTTTATCGAATGGATTAAAAAGCCGCCAATTCACGATTTGTAAATCCGGTTTGTAATCGGCGCGATTGTTTTATTTTGAGGGGTTGCCGAACATTTTGGCAACATTTTTTATATTTTGTGCCTGCCGAACATTTTGGCAACATTTTTTTATATTTTGTGCCTGCCGAACATTTTGGCGACATTTTTTTACTTTTTGTGCCTGCCGAACATTTTGGCGACATTTTTTTATTTTTTGTGCCTGCCGAACATTTTGGCGACATTTTTTTATTTTTTGTGCCTGCCGAACATTTTGGCGAACATTTTTTATGAATCGGAAATCCACGGTTCGTTTTTTTAAAAAATATAAATTAAAAAAAAGAAAGTAAAAACAATGCCGCGGTTGAAAACGGCATTGTTTTTGATTTTACGGAGGTTTTAATATCCTTTTTTGTGATATAAAAAATGACTCGGTTCGCTTATTCGAGCAACACGACCGGTTTAATCAGGTCTCTGGGTTTGTCCTTCATCAAAAGGAGCGATTTTTCCATGTTCTCAAATCCGTCAAAGACATGGGTAACCATTTTTTCGGGTTTGATACGGTTGTAAACGCAAAGGTCAATCATTTGTTGCATTCTCCAGCGACCGCCTGAAACAAGTCCGCCGCGAATGTCTTTGTGAGACATGCCGCTTCCCCATTCCACACGCGGAATCGGGACGTTGTCGCCTTTTCCGATGTAGTTGACGTTTGAAATGGTTCCTCCGGCTTTTGTCATTTTAACCGCGTTTGAAATGGAATCCGATTCGCCGCCGGCAACAATGACGGCATCCACGCCCTCGCCGTTTGTGGCTTTTAAAATTTGTTCGACAATGTCGCCTTTCTTGTAGTCAATGATATCGCTTGCGCCGTATTCTCGGGCAAGGTCCGCGCAAATCGGACGGTTTCCGACGGCGAACAATCGGCCGGCGCCTTGAATAACGGCACCCGCAACAGCCATTAAACCGACAGGACCGATTCCGATGACCGCAACGGAGTCTCCCGGCTGAATCTCGGCCAATTCGGCACCTTGAATACCGGTCGGCGCCATGTCCGGAAGCATAACGGCTTGTTCCAAAGACATGCCCTTTGGCATAATCGCCAAATTCATATCGGCGTCATTGACGTGGAATTCCTCGGCAAAAACACCGTCTTTGAAGTTTGAAAACTTCCAGCCGGCAAGCATTCCGCCGGAGTGCGCCGGATATCCTCTTTGAACGGCGTCCGATCTCCAGTCCGGCGTAATGGCCGGAACGATAACACGGTCACCGACTTTGAAGTCTCTCACTTCGGATCCGACTTCAATAATCTCTCCGACCGCTTCGTGACCCAAAATCAAATTATGCCTGTCTCCCAAAGCCCCTTCAAAAACGGTGTGAATATCCGACGTACAAGGAGCAACCGCAAGCGGTTTAACAATCGCGTCATACGGTCCGGCGACAGGCGATTCTTTTTCAATCCAACCCAATTTTCCAATGCCAAGCATGGCAAATCCTTTCAAATTTAACACTCTCCAATAATTTTAATTCATTTATTCAACTTTTCTGACAGGTTCTTCAATTCCTGCAATTTTGACGATTCTTTAGAGGTATAAATAAGTTGTGCATTTAAAATGATTAATGATGGTGATTTGTGTATATGATTGGTGTTTCGGTTTTAACATGTCGTCTTTCTTTGCTGCAAAATCGGCAAGGGGTGGCATTTTTATTTCTTAGAAATTTTAAAATCCTCCGGCGCTCTTCATCTCTCTATAATTTCAAAAGTTTGAAATTACGTTTAAAATTATCATTATCATTCATGATTATAGGGGCGAAGATTGTCATATAATCGATGAAATAAAAGTAAAAAACAAAGTTTAAAATTAAAAAGTTTAAAATTAAAAAACAACTCTCAAAGAAAAAAGATTGAAAAACCAAAACAAAAGAGTTTTGTTGTATACAAACTTTGATGAATCGCGTATTTTTAAAAATCTTACAATAAACTAAAATTTTAATGAACAAATAGGGAAATATTCTTTGAGTGAGTCAATACTCATTCGTTTCCTTCCGTTTTTTCAAAATCCATATCCGCCGCTTTTTCGCGGATAATGCTTTTTAAAAGAGCGATTTCATCCTCGGTGAATCGTTCGTTTGAAAAATAAGGCACCGTGCTGTTTTCATATTTCTTTAATAAATCCGCAACGGCCTGATTGATAAAATCTGATACGCTTGCAAACTCTCCTTCCGCAACGAGTTGGTCGATTTTCTTTTTATGAAGCGGACTAACCGTGCCACTGATTATCGGTTTCTTGCGTACGTATTTTTGAACCATCGGTTCATAAAATCGTTAATAAGAAGTTAAACTTAATTCAAACAAATGCATGACAATCGTATAATTATACACAGTCTCAATTGTTATATTTGTGATTCAATTTCTGATAAAATTCAAAGATAAATTCAAATACCATTTCCAAGCATAGTTTATTGTTCATTCAAATTTATTTCTACCCTGATTCAAACTTTTTGAAAAATTATGAAAATCTCAAGCCGTTTCAGCATTGCCGTTCATATCGTTTTAATATTGGTTTTTTTAGGTGACCGGCAGAAGCAAACGTCTGATTTTTTATCTTCTTGTATTTTCGTCAATCCGGTTGTGATTCGCAGAATTTTGGGGCAGCTCAAAAAAGCGGGAATCGTTGATATTAAACCCGGCGAAGGCGGAGCGACCCTTTTGATTAATCCGTCCGATTTATCCCTTTTTGACATTTATCAAGCGGTGGAAAGTTGCGAGACGCTGTTTAATTCCCATAAAGAGCCGACGCAAAAATGTTTGGTGAATTGTTTCGCTTGTTCGAAATCTCAAGAATGTTTGGAATCGAATGATTCGAACTTGAATGATTTGGATTCGAATGATTTGGATTCTGATGATTTTGATTCGAATGATTTTGATTCGAATGATTTTGATTCGAATGATTTTGATTCGAATGATTTTGATTCGAATGATTTTGATTCGAATGATTTTGATTCGAATGATTTTGATTCGGATGATTCGGAATCGGATGATTCGGAATCGGAGGAGTCGTGTTCTGTGAAGAAAATATGTTTCATTCATGCCAATATTGAAAGCCATCTGCAGTCCGCTCAAAAAGCGATGGAGGAATCGCTTAAATCAACGACGGTTCAGCAAATCATTTCCGAGTTGAAGTGTTTGGAGCCAAAGAATTAAATATTATATCCGATTATATTACTGTTGTAACAATGTCGGTTACAACGAAAAACGTTCATTCTTTCAGTTTTTTAAACCCTCTCTTTATTTTTTTAAAAATCAATTCAAGGTGTGGATTATATGAAAATTATCGGAATTACAGCCAGTCCCCGCGAAAACGGGAATACCGTAACGCTTGTCAAAAAATCATTGGAAAAAGTTTCATCCAAAGGAGCAAAAACCGAACACATTGATTTGGCAAAATTAACCATTCATCCGTGCAAAGGATGCAATTATTGCAAAGCGCACGAAACCTGCGTTCAAAATGATGATTTTGCGTCCGTTATTGAAAAACTTAACGCCGCCGACGGCATTTTAATGGGAAGCCCCGTTTATTTCTTCGATATCACCGCTCAAGAAAAAGTTTTCATTGACCGGTTGTATTCTTGCGTTGACGCTCAATTCAAAACCCGAATCCCGGGCGGCAAAAAAATCGGCTTTATTTATTCTCAAAACACGCCCGATCGCAACGCATTCAATGCCAATTTGGATAAATACAACCAAGTCGCAGAAATGCTCGGATTAAAATCTATCGGCAAATTCGTTTCCGTCGGAAACGTTTCTGAAAATCCGGCCGAAATCGACGGCGCGATTGCCTTTTCAGAAAAATTGATTTGAATTGAATTCTTTTCATTTTTCGATTTACAATTGACCTGTAAATACAAATTAAAATAGAAAACCGATATCTTTCGGACCGATCTTTTGATTTGAATTTTTAAATAAATTCAATGATTGATTTTCGGTTTGTGTTTATCTCTTGTCTTTTTATTTGTATTTTTTATTTTTCGTTTTAGTTTTTCTTTTTGTTTATGTTTTCTGTTTGTTTTTTTGTTCGCATTTGCGATTGTTTTTGTTTTTATTGTTTTGTATCCGATTCCCTCTTGTTTTTATTTTTTTTTAAGAATCGAAAATCGATTCGGTAGTCTTAAATAGATAAAAAAGATTCATTTATTTCTTAATTTATGATATGAATCATCGGAACAGGATTCAATCGTCATTCGTTTTATTAAAAATCCAACAAAATTATTTTTCTATGCTTTTTTAAATTTATGAGGAACAGATATGAAGATATTGTTAATAGGCGGCGGCGGCCGTGAACACGCTGTTGCCGCGGCCATTAAACGAAGCCCTCAAAAACCGTTGCTTTACACCGTAATGTCCAAAAAGAATCCGGGAATCGCGGCTCTCTCCGAAAAGACATTGATTCATGATGAAAAAGACGCGCAGGCGATTGCAAAATTTGCCGAGGAATGCGGCATTGATTTCGCGTTTATCGGTCCGGAAGCGCCTCTTTTTGCCGGCGTTTCGGATGCGCTTTGGAATGTCGGAATTCCGACCGTCGGCCCGAAAAAAGATTGCGCTCGAATCGAAACCGACAAAGCATGGGCACGCCGGTTTATTGAAAAATACGGTATTGACGGAAATCCGGAGTACGCCGTTTTTACGGATTACGAAAAGGCCGCCGAATTCATTGATAAATTAAAAGACGTCGCCGTCAAACCGGCCGGCTTAACCGGCGGAAAAGGCGTTAAAGTCATGGGGGATCAATTGCCCGATATCGCCGCCGCCAAAGAATACACAAAAGAAGTTTTAAAAAGCGACAGCGTTGTCATTGAAGAACGGTTTATCGGAGAAGAGTTTACGCTTCAAGCCTTTTCCGACGGCAAAACATTGGCGTTTTGTCCGACCGCCCAAGACCATAAACGCGCTTATGAAGGGGATGTCGG
>JAVESN010000035.1:0-16286 GCA_034006575.1 Methanimicrococcus sp. | reverse complement strand
TAAGGATACTTTATCGGTGATTTATATAGCGGTTTTTGGAATTTTCAAAAACGTCGAAAAAATGGAAAACGAAATAAAAAACGAAATAAAAAACGAAATAAAAAACGAAATAAAAATGAAATAAAAAATGAAATAAAAAATGAAATAAAAAATGAAATAAAAAATGAAATAAAAAATGAAATAAAAAATGAAATAAAAAATGAAATAAAAATGAAATAAAAAACGAAATAAAAAGGAAATAAAAAGGAAATGAAAAATTCTCGTAAATTATAAATCCGTTTTCAAATGATATTTTTCGTCATTATTAGGTTTTATTGTTTAATTTGGCTTTTTTAAATCATTTTCGTTTATTTATTTTATTTTCTTCGATCAATAACTCATAATAAGGTTGAAATAAAAGCGCGCCGAAATACACATATATTATTGTTAAAAAAATTCAAACAAAGGAACTGCTTTATGTTTATTGACGGTGAAAAATATATTCCTTCTCATGCCGAAAAAATTCAAGTGTTAAATCCGGCAACCGGAGAACTCATTTGTTCGATTCCGGCCGCGTCTGAAAAAGAAGTTCAAAAAGCGGTTTTTTCCGGGGTAGCCGCGTTTCAAAGCTGGGCGAAAAAATCATATTCCGAACGCTGCGCCGTTTTGTCCGATATTTCTTCGGCGTTAAAAGAAAAAGAAATCTCGGAAAAACTCGCCGTTCTTTTGACAAACGAGCAAGGAAAACCGCTCCAAGAAGCCCGCCGCGAAATCGAGGGCGTCACGGAAGTCATCGATTACTTTATCGGGCTTTCTTCTGCGATTCATACCGATTTTTACACCAACGAAAAAAACAACGGCTATTCTTTTACAATCCAAAAACCGCTCGGCGTTTGCGCGTCCGTTTTGCCGTGGAACATGCCGGCGCTGATCTTTTCATGGAAAGTGATTCCGGCGCTTCTTACCGGAAACGTGTGCCTCGTCAAACCGTCTTCCGTCTGTCCGCTGACAATATTGGAGATGGCAGACGTCTTTCACAAAACCGGATTGCCGCCGGGCGTTTTGAATGTGATTGCCGGCTCCGGAAAAGAAATCGGAAATCAACTTGCCGCAGAGCCCGCCGTTTGCAAAATCTCATTTACGGGAAGCGCAAACGCCGGACGGGAGTTGCACGCCAAAGCCGCTTTAAACAACAAGCGCGTCACATTGGAGTTGGGCGGCAGCGACGCGATGATTGTTTGCGATGACATCGATATCGCGGATTGCGCGCAAAAAGCGGTTCACGCGCGTTTTTTTAATTGCGGGCAGACTTGCATTTCTCCCAAACGCCTTTTCGTTTTTGAATCCGTTTACGACGAGTTTATCAAACACGTTTTGGATCTCGTTTCAAAAATCAAAGTCGGAAACGGCGTTTTGCCGGAAACGACAATGGGACCGCTCAGTTCTCAAAAAGAATTGGAAAATATGATTCGCTTCGTTTCCTCCGTTCGCGATGAAAATCCAAAAGCGATTTTGACCGGCGGAAACGTTTTAAAATCGGAATCCTTTTCAAACGGCTTTTTCTTTGAGCCGACCGTTCTTTCGGGGATTTCGCTGGATTCGTCGGTGATGACGGAAGAAGTTTTCGGACCCCTCCTGGTGATTCATCCCGTCAAAGACATGGATGAAGCGCTCAAATGCGCCAACCAAACGCGCTACGGTTTGGGCGGCTCGGTTTGGACAAACGATTTAAAGCAGGCGAAAAAAGCGATTGAAGGACTGGATGTCGGAATCGTTTGGGTGAATCAGCATACCAAAGTTCTTCCGGAACTGCCTTTCGGCGGCGTTAAGGAAAGCGGATTCGGCCGCGAAAACGGTTATGAAATCTTAAAGGATTACCTGGAAACGAAAACGGTCGTTTTCAAATTTTAACGGAGCGGCGTTTTATTCAATTTCATTCCCTTCAATTTCATTTCAATATTTTAATTTTCCATTTCATTTATTCATTTTATTTTTATTTCAAATTCATTCTTTTCAAAAAATCGGTGATATTTTTGACAACTATCGGAACCCCTTTAACAAAAAACGCGACCAAAGTGCTCCTCTGCGGCTCGGGCGAACTCGGAAAAGAAGTCGCGATTGAACTTCAGCGTCTCGGAGTTGAGGTGATTGCCTTGGATCGTTATGAAAACGCGCCGGCGATGCAAGTCGCCCATCGCTCTTACACGATTCAAATGACGGACGGCGCCGCTCTTCGAGCCATCATTGAAAAAGAAAAACCGGATTTTATCGTTCCCGAAATCGAAGCGCTGGCAACAAACACATTAATCGACCTTGAAAAAGACGGTTTTAAGGTCGTTCCGTCGGCAAAAGCCGTTTCGTTGACCATGAATCGCGAAGGGGTTCGCCGCTTGGCTTCCAAAACGCTTGGTTTAAAAACATCGAAATATGATTTTGCGGAAACGGAAGACGAAGTCAGAGCGGTCGCTCAAAAACTCGGCTTTCCGTGCGTGATTAAACCGATTATGAGTTCTTCCGGAAAAGGGCAAAGCGTTCTTCGAGAGGAAAGCCAAATCTCAAAAGCCTTTGAAAAATCTCAAAGAGAAGCGCGCGGTGGCTCCGGAAAACAAATGAAAGTGATTGTCGAGGAATTCGTTCCTTTCGATTACGAAGTCACGCTTTTAACAATTCAAAGCGTTTCCGGAACCGTCTTTTGCGAACCGATCGGTCACGTTCAAATCAACGGCGACTACCGCGAATCCTGGCAGCCGCAAAAAATGCCCCCCAAGGTGCTTCAAAAAGCGCGAAAAATCGCCGAAAAAATAACAAAAGCGCTGGGCGGTTACGGCATTTTCGGCGTCGAACTTTTTGTCAAAGGAAACGACGTTTATTTCAACGAAGTTTCCCCGCGCCCGCACGATACCGGGATGGTCACCCTGATTTCTCAGGACCTTTCCGAATTCGCGCTTCACACGCGCGCTTTTTTAGGTTTGCCGATTCCGTGTGAAAAAAAGAAAATGAAAAAGAAAATGAAACAAAAAAATAAAATGAAAAACAGTGCCAAAGTTGTTCGGCTGAACGCCCCGTCCGCATCAAAAGCCGTTTTTCGGGAAGGAACTTCCAATCAAATTTCATATTCCGGTTTAGAGAACGCTTTAAAAGAAAACGACACGCAAATTCGACTTTTCGGAAAACCCGACATCACAGGAGAAAGACGGCTCGGCGTGGCTTTGGCGAAAGGAAAAACGGTGAAAAAAGCGCGTAAAAAAGCGAAAGCGGTTGATCAAAAAATTATTGTGAAAACGGAGTGATTTATATTTTAATTTTTTTGATTATTTGTATGCCATATTTCTAAAAATGTAATAATATAATAATAATATAGAATCGAATGAAAATAAAAAATGGTAATTATGACCCCTGACCCTTACCCGACCTACGAAATTGAAATTGCCGGCCTCACCCGGTATTTGCCGATTTGTCCCGTTGACGAACACTTAGACATTGCCGGCTTCGTTATTTTTTCCGACGTTGAATTAACGGTTGCCTGCGCCAAAGAACTTTTACAAATCGTTCCCGACTTTGATGTTTTGCTGACGGCCGAATCCAAAGGAATTCCGCTCGCTTATGAAATGTCTCGGCAGTCCGGAAAAAAATATATTTTGGCGCGCAAAAGCAAAAAATTGTACATGAGGCAGCCGGTTGCCGTTGATGTTAAATCCATCACCACCGAAAAAATGCAAACGCTTTACTTGGATATCGGGGATATGCAATATTTAAGCGGCAAGCGCGTTCTTTTGGCGGATGATGTCATCAGCACGGGAGAGTCCGTTGCGGCGATGGAGCATTTATGCATTGAGGCGGGCGGCATTGTTGCCGCAAAAGCGGCGATTTTAGCGGAAGGAGACGCGGCCGACAGAACGGATATTTTGTTTTTGCAAAAATTGCCGCTTTTCTTTAAATAAAAGATTTTCATTCTTTTTATTCTTTTTTATTTATTTTTTTGCTGAATTCAATGGAGAATTGCATACTCTCTGAAAAGCAAAGAGTTGCCTTCCATTTGCAGATGCAAATGCAAACTCAAAACGCAGCAGCAAACTCAAAAACGCTGACCATACTACAAAACAAAAACGTTGACAAAACTGAAAAATAAAAATCATGCTGCGGCATTTCAACAAAAATCATGCCGCGCCAAACAGCGAAAGCAAGATTCCATTTTTTAGAATAAAATGAAACGCGACCGGCGGTTTTATTGATTTTGTTGAAAACATATTGAAAAACGGTCAGCCTTAATGGAAACATTTGATTTCAGACACACGTTCGCGAATGCGAACGGATGTATTTAAAAAATGCAGATGCAAGCGGCAAATAAAAACAGATAGTGATTTTTTATTTGATATTTTTTGGTGTGAATCCGCAAATTTCCGATTATTTTTTGCTCGCTATCGCTCACAAAAAAAATCGAAAATTAGCGGTCGTATTTGGGATTTTCAAACATTCCTTAAATACAGCCTGAAACAGTTTTTCTGCCGATGCCCTGATCTATTTTCAAAAAAAATACGGTGAAAAATCAAAAAAAGATAAAATGATGCACTTCGCGGTTGAAGACAGGTTTGAAAAACGGAGGGTTTTTCGCGCGGCGGGCTTTTGCCCGGGTACAATGCAAAAGCGCATTGCGGCGGTAATAAAAATGTTAAAAAAAAGCGGCGGTGAAAAATAATATGGTATTATCTAATATAAATCAACATTCTATAATTACATATTGTATAATTTTTAAATAAAAAAACAGAAAACATCAAACGGATGTTTTCTTTTTTGTCGTTTTTGTTTTTACCGTTTTTTCATTTTCCGGCGCTTGAACTTTTTCTTTTCGCGCTTTTTCCATCATCGGTTTTAGGTATTGGGCGGTGTAGCTTTTCTTGTTTTTGATCACTTCTTCGGGCGTTCCTTTGGCGATGATTTGCCCGCCTTCTCCGCCCCCTTCGGGACCGAGGTCAATGATGTAATCGGCGCATTTGATGACATCTAAATTGTGCTCAATCACAATCACCGTGTTTCCCATATCCGTGAGATCGTTTAAAACGGAAATCAATTTTTTAACATCATGGAAATGAAGGCCGGTCGTCGGCTCGTCCAACAAGTAAACCGTTTTGCCGGTTGCTTTTTTGGAAAGTTCGCGCGTCAATTTAATGCGCTGCGCTTCGCCGCCCGACAACGTCGTCGAACTTTGGCCGAGTTTAATATAATCCAAACCGACGCGCGACAAAGTGTCCAATTTATCGTAAATATAAGGAACGTTTTTAAAATGCTCCAAAGCCTCGGCCACCGTCATGTTCAAAACGTCGGCAATCGATTTCCCGTTATATTTAACCTCCAAAGTTTCCTTATTGTAACGCGTGCCTTTGCACTCCTCGCATTCCACATAAACGTCCGGCAAAAAGTTCATTTCGATTTTTATCAAACCGTCCCCTTGACACGCTTCACAGCGGCCGCCTTTCACATTAAAAGAAAAACGGCCCGGCATGTAACCGCGCATTTTCGCCTCTTTCGTTCCGGCGTATATTTCCCGTATTTTATCAAAAACCTTGGTGTAAGTGGCCGGATTGGAGCGCGGCGTCTTACCGATCGGATCTTGGTCAATCACAATCACTTTATCGACTTTTGTGTCAAATTGAAGGGAAGAATAAGCTCCGACCTCCATTTTGGAATGATACAAAATTTGCATGAGCGCCGGATACAGCGTATCGTAAACCAATGTCGATTTTCCCGACCCCGAAACCCCGGTGACCGCCGTCAAAACGCCCGTCGGAATCTCAACGGTCAAATTTTTCAAATTGTTGGCTTTGGCGCCCTTTAATCGAATAAACGCATCGGACGTCCTTCTTTTTACGGGAATCGGAATAAACTCGGCGCCCGACAAATAACGCCCGGTCAAAGAGTTTTGATCAACAATAATTTCGGCGGGTGTTCCGGCCGAGACGACGCTTCCGCCCGTCACTCCGGCCCCGGGGCCCATATCGATGACATAATCCGCATTTAAAATCGTATCCTCATCATGCTCGACAACGACAAGAGTGTTTCCCAAATCGCGCAATTGACGCAAGGTGTCAATCAATTTTTTGTTGTCACGCTGATGCAAACCGATGGACGGCTCGTCTAAAACATACAAAACGCCCGTCAAATTCGAACCGATTTGAGTCGCCAAACGAATTCTTTGCGCCTCGCCGCCGGAAAGGGTCCCGGAATTTCGAAACAACGTTAAATATCCGATTCCGACTTGATCCAAAAAGTGAAGGCGCGTTTGAATTTCTTTTAAAATCAAAGACGCGATTTCTTTTTGTTTTTCCGTCAGTGGCAAATCCGTAAAAAAATCAATCGCTTCCGTGACGGACATTTTTGTAACATCAATGATATTGTAATTGTTGATTTTAACCGACAACGCCTTTTTATTCAACCGATCGCCTTCGCATGCCGGGCATTTTGAAACGCGCATAAATTTTTCAAACTCCTGCCGGCGGTAATCGGATTCTGTTTGGGAATAAAGGCGAAGACATTGCGGCATCACCCCCTCCCAATTGTTCGTGGACGTGTAATTGAATTCCCCGTTATTCATTTTCATGCTGAATCTGATCTTGTCATCTGATCCGTACATCAAAGCGTTGTATTGGTCGGGCGTTAAATCTTTAATCGGTGTCATGGATGAGAATCCGTAATGTTTTGCCACCGACGCCAAATGCTGCTGGCGGTATCCGTCCACGTAATTCTTATAAACCGCAACGGCGCCGTCTGCGATGCATAATTCTTTGTCCGGAATAATTAAATCCTCGTCAAACTCCATTTTAAAGCCAAGGCCGTTGCACTCCGAACAAGCGCCAAACGGGCTGTTAAACGAAAACATTCTCGGCTGAAGTTCTTCAAATGAAAGGCCGCATTCGGGACACGCCATTTTGGAAGAATAGGTGACTTCGATGATTTCATCCGATTTCTCTTCAAAGGATTCGCTGTCCGTCTCGCTTCTTTTTTTCAAAACTTTTTGATATAACCCGCGGGTTCCTTTTTCTTTTCGATATGAATTGGGACTTCCAAATACGTAAACCAAACCGCCCGACTTTTCGGTTGCGCGCTCGCAGGCCTCGACCAAACGAGAATGTTCGTTTTCATCATCCGCGTCCAAACGGTCAATGACGATATCGATATCGTGCATTTTATAGCGTTCCAAATCGATTTCCTCATCCGTTCGATAGATTTCACCGTTGACGCGAATACGGGAAAATCCTTCGGCGTTTAAATCGCGAATCAATTGTTGATACGTTCCTTTTTTCTTGCGGACAATCGGCGCGAGAATGGTGACCGTTCCTTCAAATTCGGCAAAAATCAAATCCGCGATTTTTTCGGGAGATTGAGATTCTATTTTTAAATGGTGGTCGGGACAATAAGGGGTTCCGACGCGCGCGAAAAGCAAGCGGAAGTAATCGTAAATCTCCGTGACGGTTCCGACCGTACTTCTCGGGTTTTTAGAGGTTGTTTTTTGCTCAATGGAGATGGCCGGCGACAACCCTTCAATGCTGTCGACATCCGGTTTATCCATGACGCCCAAAAATTGTCGCGCGTAAGAAGAAAGCGACTCGACGTATCTGCGCTGTCCTTCCGCGTAAATCGTATCAAAGGCGAGCGTTGATTTTCCGGATCCGGAAACGCCGGTAATGACGGTCAATTGGTTTTTGGGAATGGTGACGGATATATTTTTTAAATTGTGCTCGCGAGCACCTTTAATAATTAATTCTTTCATAGTTTTTCTCGATATTTTTTTTGAAAGATATGTTTTAATATGAATTTTTTGAAATGTTATTTTGAATAAAATGTTATTTTGAATATTTAGTTTTTTAAAAATATTTAAAACGTTAGTTTTTAAAAATATTTAAGATGATAATTTTTATAAGATTTATACTGAAAATGTTTGTTTTTTAAAATGTTTGTTTTTTAAAATGTTTGTTTTTTAAAATGTTGGTTTTTAAAATATTGGTTTCTTAGATTAATTAAAGTGATAATTTTTCCGGGAGTCATATATTAAAACGTTTGTTTTTTAGGAATATTAAAATGATATTTTTAAAATATTATTAATGATTTTTTTAAATATATATTGATTATTTTTTAAAATACTTTTTTCCTACCTTTTTTTATTTTTTAAAATTTCTAAGATTATAATACTTCTTTCATATTTGCGTCAAGTAGAAATAATAAGAGTTATTAAATGATATCTATTATTATTGAAATAATATTAAAAAGATATTAAAAAGCGAATCATTGAATAATATGATTCAGATATTCTTTCCAAATAAAAAGACGCTTATTGCAAGGTGAAAGTATTGAATCTGCTTTTCTTATTTTTAATATAATAATATACGTCAAAAATAGTTTTCATAAATTTTATTAATTATAAACGTTATTTAAGATTATTTTCTAAGATGATTATTTAGGTTTCAAGATTTTATTTGTATTTCTCATTATTTTTATTTAATACGTCATACAAAAATATTCATATAGTTTAGATATGCTTAATATTTATATATTCAAATGAACAGAGAGATTGAAAAAATGGTTCAAACGCTTCAGAAAAGGATAACATCTGCATATTCGTTTTGGTTTTTTGCAGTTTATTTTATAATGTTCATGTATTTTTTATTAACGGGTAATATTTTTGAAACGTATGCGCAAGCCGCGCCTTGGGTTTTTGCATATATTTTATTTGCCGTTATCGGCAATATCGCCGTTTTAATTTTCATGTATAAATTTTTGGTTCCGGATAAAAAAAGTTTAAAATTCGTCGTCCTTTATGAAATTCTTTTCATTATTATTTTGGTTTTCACCTACCTTGTTATTTCAATGGAATGGCTTCCCTTAAACGGTTACGGCAATTTGAATTTCTTGACGATGTTAAACGCGGTTTTACCGGTTATGTTTATTCTTTTGATTTTAGCGGAGTACGTTTTCTCCAAAGCCGTTCGTATGATGCCGGTTCGTACGAATTAATCATATTTTTTTGTAAACGGGCTGATTTTTTCGTTTCAGTATCCGTTACTTTTTTATTTTGCTTTATTTTTAATATTTTATCTATTTTTTTATATTTCCTTTATTTTTTATTTCTATCATTTTATCCTTAATTTTTGAATCGTTTGTCTTTTATAATATCGTTCATTTAATGGGTATGAGGGGATGTCATTTGGGTTTATCAAAACAAGAAAAGCTCGGAATTTTCAATTTTATATTAACGGTTATCGCAATTATTTTTATCAGATATTTATCCCTTTACGTTCCGTGGTTGCCCGCAGCGCCGGACGGTTCGGTTGAAATAATACCCTTCGTCACGCTTACAATTATCGCCGTTTTGTTTGTTCATATTATAACATGGATTTTATTGACACGATACTTTGCGACGAAGACAAAAAGCAATCAAAAAATGCTTCTTCTATATGAAATATTATTTTTATTCTCGCTTTTATTTTTATACATCAGCGCAGCTTATGATTTTTTACCCGACATCCTTCGTGAAAACTTGTTGGACGGCATCGGTCTTTTTATTATAAGCCAAATGATAATCAGTATGTTTTTTACATTTATTGTTTCAAAAATAGAAACGAAATCATAATCATAAAATAATAAAATATATACATTTTATTTTTTACAAATATATTTTATTTTAGAAATAAACTTTATTTTTTATAGAATAAAAGATTTTGAGTGTTTAAAATTTTAAATTTATTTTTTGAATAATCTTTATGAAAACGGGTGAATTTATGGTTAATTTTTTTGTGACCCTGACAATGGCTTGTGATTTGGAGTGTCGTTATTGTTTTGGAGAAGTTTGTGATTGTTTTGATGATTTTGACGACGGCATTTCAGTCGATTACGATGTTCCGGAAACAATTAATTATGAAACGTCCGCTCTTCGAGATTTTATTTCAAAAGACAAAGAAGCGGTTGTTATTTTTTACGGCGGCGAGCCGCTTCTTGAGCTTGAAAAAATGAAAGAAATGATGGATGTGCTCCCTGCGAAATTATTTCTTTTACATACAAACGCGACGATGCTGGATCAGGTGCCGGCAGAATATTTGGAGCGATTGCATACGATTTCAATTTCGATTGACGGGAATCGGAAATTGACGGACTACTATCGCGGAAGCGGCGTTTATGACGCGATTGTAAAAAACGCGAATATCGCTCGACAAAAAGGCTTTTCCGGGGAAATTATCGCGCGCATGACGGTTCAAGAGGAAACGGATATTTATGAAAGCGTGATGCATCTCTTTGAAAATCCGGATTTTTGTTTTGACAGCGTCCATTGGCAATTAAACGCCCTCTTTTGGAGAAATGATTATCCGAGAAGACACGACGGTTTTTTGGAATGGGTGAACACCAGCTATAATCCGGGAATTCAAAAATTAGCGGACGAATGGGTCCTTCGAATGAAAACAAACGGTCAAGTTCTTCACATCTATCCGTTTGTCAACATTATGAACACCCTTTTGAGAGGGGAAAAAACGCATTTGCGCTGCGGCGCCGCTTGGACGGAATACAATGTGCAAACGGACGGAAAACTTTCTCCCTGCCCCGTTATGAGCGGCATGAGCGATTATTATGCCGGAGATATTTTTAACGGAAAGCCGGACCAACTGCGCGTGATTCACGTTTCCGGCGAATGTTTAAAGTGCGACATTTTAGATCTTTGCGGCGGGCGCTGCCTTTACGCGAACGCCACAATGAAATGGGGCGTCAAAGGCTTCTTAGAGGTCTGTCAAACGGTTCGCTTCCTGATAAACACATTAAAAGAAAAACAGCCTGAAATTGAAAAACTCATCAAAGACGGAACCGTCCGCTTGGAAGATTTCTCACAAAGGATTGAATACAACAGCTGTGAAATTATTCCTTGAAGTTTGACGGATGACGGACAGGCTTTTCGTTTTTTCTTTTTTTTATTTTTTGGCGGCGCCCGTTTTTCATTATATTGCCGGCAGTACTTTTTTTGTGTCGCCGCCGCGCGCAACGGTCAAAACAAAATACACGTTTGAATAAATTTTAAAATCCGCTTTTGATTTTGCACGGTTTTACCTTTTCATTAAACACCGTTTTTTGCAATAAATAAAACCGAGGGCAGAATAAAGAACCAAAATATTTAAATAAAATCAATTTGTCTATGGGTTGCTGTTTTAATAAAAATAAAAATAATGCATCGATGGTCTAGTGGCTATGACTGCGGCCTTCCAAGCCGTAAACCCGGGTTCAAATCCCGGTCGATGCACTGAAATTATTTCTTTTTTGAAAATTTTTAAAAATTTTATCATTTTAAGTTCAAAACCGTTCGCGTTTTTGCTGTTTGTCGCTCTTATTTTTCCGAATTCGTATCCGCATTTTGATTTAAATTCATAACAGAGATTTCAAATTTTAACCGATCATAAAATTTTGGCATCCGTCACAACATGATAAACGCCCGGCGAATATTTTTTTATTTTTCGAGATTCTAAAATAACGGCTTTTCGATTGCAATTTTGAGCCGCGTCCCTTATTCGAGAAATCGCTCGATTCGGAAAATCCTTTTCATGAACGGTTTCATGGTAATGCAAAAGACCGCCTTCTTTTTTAACGGCCTTTATTCCGGCCTCTAAATAGTCGTGCGTTGTGCCGACATATCCCATTAAAACGCGATCCGCGATATATTCCGGCGTATTTGTCAAACAATCCCCGCAAATCGGCTCCACAATCGATTCTAAACCGTTTAAACGAATGTTGTCACACAAATACCCGTAAGAAACCGGATTGAGTTCAATCGCGATTATGCGCTTCGGTTTGGAATGAACGGCAATCGGAATTGAAAAATACCCGATTCCGGCAAACATGTCCACAATCACCTCATCTTTACAATCCGCCGTTAAAAATCTTTTTTCGGCCAGATTTCCTTTTGAAAACATGATTTTTGAAACGTCCAGCTTAAACAAGCAGCCGTTTTCTTTGTGAACGGTTTCGGTCAAGATTGATTTCAAATTCGTTTGTGAGATTGATTTTGAATTTGAATTTGAATTTGAATTTGAATTTAATTTTGAATCCGGTTTTTTATTTGATTCAAAATCTGTTTTTAACTCCTCTCTCGAAGCGATGATTTCACGGCGCGGAATTCGAAACGGACCGAAAATGCCGGAATCGTTTAAAACCAGCCGCGCGTTTGAATCCATTTTTAAAAAAAGTTTGCCGATTTCATTTTTTTTATGAGAAAGGGAATCGGGAATTGAAACGATTAAAATATCGCCGATTTTTTGTTTATTGGACGGCAAAGTTTGGACTTGCAAATCATTTAAAGCGATTCCCTCTTTTTTCGCGTCGTCGGAAAAATTCGACAAATAATATATTGCGAAATCCTTCAATCTCTGCGGCTTACGGTTCACAAAATCCCTCAAAAACGGTTATTGCCATTCTTATTCATTTTTATTTTATTTTTGTTTTTATTTTTAAAAACGGTGATTGGTTCATCATTTACTTTTATTTTATTTTATTTCGTTTTTTTCTTAAAAAACGGAAGTCGTTTTCATTGATCGGTTGCGCGCCTTTTTTACCCGCCGCGTCGGCTTGTATCCCATGACCGCTTGCCGTTTGAGTTCTCGATTTTTCAATCAAACGATTCTTTTCAGTCTCGGATTCGGGCGATACGCTCGGCCGGCCTTTGCCGTCGGCTCCAAAGTGTCAATTGTTTCGCCGACCGCGACGATATCCATGGTCGCGTCTCGGGAATCATAAATGCCGCCGACACCCAAACTGTCAAACAACTTCATTTCGAGGATTTCTTCCGCCTTTGAAAACGCTTTCACCTTTTTCACATCCCCGAATCCGCTGGAAAGCATAATTTGGATATGAGAAAATCCGTTCTCATCAAGCGCTTTTCGAACGGCGTAAACCCCCGTTACCGAAACGCCCGTTCCGAACCAATATTCCTCATCCCCCGGCGGAACTTGAACCGGTTTTGAAAAGAAATCCGCCAAAAGTAAATCGATTTCGGACTGCGTTTTTCCTTTCAAATCTTTAAACGAAAGAGCGCCTTGGCCGATATTTTCCCCGCAGGTATCAATGCGAACGGCCGCCAACGACGAGACGGCTGACGCGGTTTGAAGGGTGTCGTCTATTTCTTGATTGTTATAATCAATCAAAGCCACGCGAACAACTTTTTCGGGCATGTGTTTATCAAAAGCCAACGTTGAATTTTTGACGGCGTTTTCTTTTCCGTCTTTCCAAGCGTAAATATTTTCAAGCGCGTGCGGAATCGTTCCACTCCCTTTTTTTTGGACGCAGGCGGCGCCGATATCGGTGGACGCGCCGACAGCCCCGCCGGCAATCGCGGCTTTGGATAGGGCGGCATCGTCTTTATAATGCCAGTGGCGCGCGCCAAAATAAGTGACGGGCCTGTTTTTTGCGGCCGTTACGACCGCTCTCATTCTCTCTTTTGTTTCTTTTAAATCCAATTTTTGCCCGTCGTTTAAAACGGCCAAAGAAGAGCTGAGAATGCCCAAATAAACGGTTTCCAAACGCACGATGTCTAAAATCGGCGCTTCTATCATTAAAAGAGTTTCCAAAGGCTCGTAAGAATCCCCGTCCAAAAGCGCATAAATGCGGCCGCCGTTTTTTTCCAGGTCGGAATATTTTTGAATAAATTGAACGGCCTCCGCCATTCCGGAAACGATTCCGGGGCCTTTTCGAACAAAAACCTGGAGCCGGACGAAAGGATTTAACTTTTCTTTTTGAAGAATTTCATAAGCTCTTAAAAAGTATTTATCCGTGTATTTTTCAAAGTCAAACTCTTGTTCCCCGCCCATGCTCCACAAATCCTTGATGTCAAAATATATAATTTATAATTTTCCATATAATACTCTAAAATAAAATTCAAATTAAACAAAAGCGACGAAAGACATAAATATTTATACCCGTTTTTTTGCATTGTAAAGTTTTTAGATTTTAAATTCGTTAATTTTTTTTCAGTCACATCTTTTTGAGGACTCTTTTTTTAAAAAATGGACCCGTTCAAAAATTTATCATTCATCACAATTAACAATTAATAATTGAATTCTTATCTCATCCGATAATTCACTTCAAATATTTTCAAGGACTTATTCAAATATTTAATATTATTTTAATTCAAAACAATCATAAAATATAAAATCACTGGGAATTAATATGAAAAATCAAATACAGGAAGACGAACAATATCCTGATTATTGTCGTAATCGTTTAATGGATTTTGTTAAAACCAAAAAAATAGACGTTGAAATTTGCGATGTCACACTCAGAGACGGGGAACAAACGCCCGGCGTCGCTTTTTCAAAAGAACAAAAGATGTCCATCGCGCAGCATTTGGATGACATCGGCATTGACATCATTGAGGCCGGCTTTCCGGTTGTTTCGGAAGCGGAAAAAGAGATTGTCAAATCCATTTCCGGTATGGGGCTTGACGCGCGCGTTTGTTGCCTTTGCCGCTCAACGCAAAAAGATGTCGAAACGGCCGTTGAGTGCGACGTGGATTTTGTCAGCATTTTTTTAGCGATGTCGGATCTTCATTTAAAATACAAGTATCACAAAAGCTTAGAAGAAATGCTGGACGTTTCCATGAAGGCCGTTGAATACGCCAAAGATCACGGCATCGGCGTCAGATTCGCCGCAGAAGACGCGACGAGAACGCCGATTCCGAGATTAATCGAAGCGTTTCAAATGGCGGAAGATCGAAAAGCGGATTATGTCAGCATCGCCGATACGATCGGTATTTTAAATCCGATTACGGCCAATTATTTGGTGGACCAAATTTACAACGCGATTGACACGAGCAAAACGAAAATTTGTATTCACTGCCATGACGATTTGGGACTGGCCGTTGCCAACACGTTAGCCGCTGCCGAAGCCGGCGCGTTTCAACTTCATACCACCGTAAACGGAATCGGCGAGCGTGCCGGAAACGCCGCATTAGAGGAAGTCTTGATGAATTTAAGAATTCAATACGGCATTGACCGCTATGATTTGAGCAATTTGGTGAATTTATCCAACGAAGTTCAGGAAGCTTCCAAAATCAATGTCGCCATCAACAAAGCGGTTGTCGGGCAAAACGCGTTTGCGCACGAGTCCGGAATTCACGTCGCCGCAATTTTAGAAAATCCGAGAACGTACGAACTTTTCCTCCCGGAAATGGTCGGCGGGAAAAGAAATCTAATCGTCGGAAAGCATACCGGAAAAAAAGCGCTTGCCGGAATCATTAAAAACATGGGTTACGTTTTGCCCGAAAATGATTTTGAAACATTTTTCGATGAAATTAAAATCATTACCGAAAATGAACAAAGAAGCATCAGCCGCGACGAGCTTGAAAAATTAATCACCGTTATTGTTGAAAAATGAGTGGAATCAAATTTCAACATATTTTATATTTTTTATTTTTTTCTATATTTCATTTTCTTCCAAATCTTTTAATATATTTTTATATGTTTTAACATTTTTATATATTATTTATCATATGTTTTTATTTTTTATCATACTGCTGTTTTTTAATATTATATTTCCATCTTTTTATTTTATACTCTCTTTATTTTAGTCTTTTTTGAATAATTTACTAAAAATTATTCTATTCTAGTTAATCGACGATTTTCTTTTTTTGAATCTTTTCATTTATTCATTTTTTTTCCAAATGTTTATAACTCTTTGAATCGAATTCTCATTGAATTCTTTATTATTCGTCTTTATTAAAATCATAATCAATCGACTATACGAGAGGATACGGATGAGCACAATCGGATTTCTGAGTTGTAAAATGTTACAGGATGAAATCGTTTATTTACTTCAAAACGATTCAAGTATTTCAAGCGTTACCGTTGTTGAAAACGGGGAGCATGAGGAGTTTATTCAAAAATTAGACGAGGTCGGAATCGCTTTTTCTTTAATTTCCGACATTTCTTCTCTTCCGGATTCCAATGAAACAAATTCTATTACAATGGATTCCGATGAAAAAAACACAAAATCCGATTCCGACTTTTCCGTTGTCGTTTGGATTTTAGAGCTCGGGCTTCATGAATTTCCGAAAATCTTAAAAGAGAAAGTTTACGAATGTTTGGAAAGGTATTCCAAAAAAGCGGACGGCATCTTTTTGCTCTACGGTCTTTGCGGCAATGTTTTGGGAAAAGTGGAGGAGGATTTCAAAGACAAATGCCCGGTCGTCATTCTCAGAGACCCCGAGGGTGAAATCGTGGATGACTGTATCGGCGCAACCATCGGCGGGCGCCGCCAATATATCAATCTGCTGAAAAGTTTTAAAGGTG
>JAVESN010000063.1:0-9939 GCA_034006575.1 Methanimicrococcus sp. | reverse complement strand
AAAAAGGAAATGAAACTTTAACCTTTGATTATCAAAGAAATTTTGAAAAAGACAGCACCCTCGAAAAAGGAGTCTACACCTTTTCCGTCGATGACGATCAAGCGGTCTTAATCCGATCCGTCAGTTTTGTTTCCGTCATTTAATCGAATAAATATCTGTTTATAAAAAAGTAAAAAAGAAAGACGTTTCTCTTTCTCTTTCTCTTTTTTTTGTTTTTTGTTTTTTGTTTTTTGTTTTTTGTTTTTTGTTTTTTTATAAATTTTTAATCCGATAAATTAAAAACTATCAACAAAAGATTGCCGACGTTTTTTATTTTTTTTATTTTGAAAGTTCGGGTTATTTTCGCTGTTTGGCGCGGTTTCTTTTTTATTAACCGTTCGCGTTTGTATTTGCATTTACGTTATTCGGCTCCGGTTTCGCTCTATCTTATTTGGCTCCGGTTTTGCTCCAATATTTCGTTTTCTGTTTCCCTTTTCTTATTCGGCTCCGGTTTTGCTCTGATAATTCGTTTTCTGTTTCCCCTTTCTTATTCGGCTCCGGTTTTGCTCTAATGTTTCGTTTTCTGTTTCCCTTTTCTTATTCGGCTCCAGTTTTGCTCTAATATTTCATTTCCGATTTACTCTTTCCGATTCGGCTCCGGTTTTGCTTTAATTATTCCGCTAATGTTTGCGTTTTGCGTTTTGTGTTTTTATTTTTTATCTTTTTTTATTTTTTGTTCCTCCAATCTTATATTTATTTATATTCGGTTTCTCTTTACTCCTTATAAATTTAAAATATTATTAAAACCATTTTCGGGAGATTATTTATTGTTTAAAAAATTAAAAGAGAAATTGTCGGGTTTTACAAAATCTTTGGATAAAACGGTTGAGGAAAAAGCCGTTGAATTGTCGGAACCCGAAATCGTTGAAGAACTTGTTGAAAAAGTCAACGATGAAACGATAGGAGGACTTTTGGAAAAGACGGATTCGGCAAATATACAAAAGGAAGAAAAGGACAAAGAAACCGTTAATGAAAATGCTTCGGAGAAACTTAAAGAATCAGAAAAAGAATCAAAGAGCGAGTCCGAAACCAAACTTAAAATCGAGTCTGAAACCAAATCCGAAACCAAATCCGAAACCAAATCCGAAACAGAATATGAAACAAAACCCGAGTCGGAAAAAATCGATTCCGGCGTTAAAACCGCTCCCGATGGGAATGCCGGAGAAAATACGGATATTTCCGCGTCAAAATCTTTCGTTTCGACCGATTCGAATGCGGTTCAAAAAGAAAAAGCCGGATTTTTAGGAAAAGCCAAAGCGCTTATTTTCGACCGGGAAGTCATTTTAGATGAAGAGGATTTGGAAGGACCGTTAACGGAGCTTGAAATAGCGCTTCTTGAAAGTGATTTGGCTCTTTCCGTCACCGACGTAATTGTCGATTCCGTTCGAAAACAACTCAGCGGGACGCGTAAAAAGCTCGGAAAAAATACGGGAAGCATCGTTGAAAACGCTTTGAAAAACGCGATTTTAGAAGTCATGTCCGCGAATGTCTTTGATTTTGACGACTTCTTAGAACAACGCCGCGGACAAACCGTTCACATCGCCTTTGTCGGAATCAACGGAACCGGAAAAACGACAAGCATCGCAAAAATCGCCAACCGCCTTCAAAAAAACGGATATTCCGTCACGATTGCGGCCGGTGACACATTCCGTGCCGGCGCGATTGACCAAATTCAAATTCATGCCGACCGATTGGGAATAAAAGTAATCAAACACAAAGAAGGATCGGACCCGGCCGCCGTTATTTATGACGCGCTCCAATATTCCAAAGCGCACAAAATCAATGTTTTGCTTTCCGACACCGCCGGCCGAATGCACACAAATGTGAATTTGATGGCGCAGCTTGAAAAAATATGTCGCGTCAGCTCGCCCGATTTAATCATTTTCGTCGACGAAGCCACAGCCGGAAACGACGCGGTCGAACGCGCGTCTCAATTCAACGGCGCCGTTCCGATTCACGGAACGATTTTAACGAAACTGGACGCCGATTCAAAAGGAGGCGCCGCCATCTCAATCGCTTACATCACGCAAAAACCGATTTTGTTTTTCGGAATCGGCCAGGAGTATGACGACTTGTTAAAATTTGACCCGAAATGGTTCGTTGAAAAAATATTCGAGGATTGATTTTTCAATTCCTCTTTTTCCGTTTCTTTTATGATTTTAATATTTAATGTTTTAATGCTTTGTCGTTTTAATGTTTATCGTTTTATTTTTAATGTTTTAATGTTTTTATAAATTTTTTTGAACATAATGTGTGAAAAAATGTATCGACTCATCAAAGAAGGAGAAACCGAGGTTTTTATTCCGCTTGACAATGATCCGGATATCCCGTCAGCTTCCGCGTCCGTATTTTATAACCCCGCCATGGAAATGAACCGAGACATTAATGTGGCGGTCACGTCGGTTTATGCGAAAAAGTTGATCAAACGAAAAGGTTTTCCTCTCTCTCAAATCACTTACGCGGACGCGTTTTCGGCTTCCGGAATTCGCGGCCTTCGAATCGCCAAAGAAATCGGTTTGTCCGTCGTTTTAAATGATTGGAAAAAAGAAGCGGTCTCTTTAATTCAAAAAAATATCGATCATAATCAATTGAATCCCATTGAAAACAACAATTTTGAAATTAACAACTTTGATAACGATATTGAAAGTAATAACTTTGATAACGATATTGAAATTAATAATTTTGATAGCGATATTGAAATTAATAATTTTGATAACGATATTATTAAAAACAATATTTCAAAAAACGCGGCAACGGCAACATGCATGAGCGCGAATAAACTTCTTTTCGGACAAAAATTCGCAATCGTTGACATTGATCCGTTTGGAACGCCCGCTCCGTTTTTAGATTCGGCCGTCTCCTCCGCTTCTTTTTTTTTGGGCGTGACGGCAACGGATACGGCTCCGCTGTGCGGCGCGCACTTGAAATCCGGTATGCGCAAATACGGCGCCGTTCCGCTGAACAATGAATTCCACAGCGAAATGGGTCTTCGCATTTTAATCGGCAGCATCGCGCGCGCGGCTTCTAAATTCGATAAAGGCGTCAGGCCGCTTTTTTCCCACTCAACGCGGCATTACGTTCGTGTTTACGCGGAAGTTTTAAACGGCGCCGGCAACGCCGACAAAACGTTAAAAGAGATCGGTTTTATCGCGTGGTGTCCTGTTTGCAGAAATTTGGAAACAAAAAACGGGCTGGCCGTCTTTATGAATGAAGAATGTCCGTTTTGTCAAAACAAACGAAAAATGGCGGGACCGCTTTGGCTCGGATCTTTCAAAGACGTTGATTTTTGCAATGAAGTGATTGAAGAATTGCAAGTTTTGCCGTTCCATAAAAAGAACGAAGCGATTAAACTTCTGACACTTTGCCGAGAGGAAGCGGATATTCCTTTCTTTTATGACCAGCACATTTTATGCGAGAAATTAAAAATATCGGCGCCGCCGATTGAACCCTTTTTAAATGATTTAAGAGAAAACGGTTTCATTGCGACCCGAACTCATTTTTCGGGAACATCCTTTAAAACCGATGCGCCGATGGATGTTATTTTAAAAATTCTTTCGGCTCAATAATTTTTTCTCATAACTTTTTTATTTTCATAACTTTTAATCAACAACCAATAATTATCAATCAATAATCAACAATTAATATAATACTAAACAATAACTAATTACAATGAATTATGCCTATCTTTATATAATATATTATGAATGTTTATTATAAATGCCGAATGCTGATATGATTCTCATTATAAAAATAGAATGATTTTATAAAAACCTTGATTTAAAAATATATTAAGGATGAAAAAGATTTTTATCTAAAAATAAATCATTTAAATTGTCATCCCTCGGATTATAAATTCGATTTCAGAGACTGATTTTCATGAATTTTGAAAGTAATATCAATTCAAACGAAGGCGCTGTAATTGTTTTTTCGGGTGGCCAAGACAGCACCACATGTTTGGAGTGGGCGGTTCAAAAATACGGTCTAAAAAATGTATTCGCCGTTATTTTCGACTACGGACAAAGACACCGTGCGGAAATTATCAATGCCGAGCGCATTTGCCAAAAAAGAAACATCGATTATAAAACGATTCAAATCGCTCTTTATCAAGAATTGATGGATTTAAAAAATCCAGAAAATGATTATTCTTTATTGTCCAAAAATATTTCTTCGATTGAAAATATTCGTTTGTCCGAATGCATTTCTGTTAAAAATGACAAGAATTCCAAATACCCGAATACGTTTGTTCCGGCAAGAAATCTTCTTTTTTTGGTTTACGCCGGAATTCTTTCCAAATTTTTAAATTATAAAAACATTGTCATCGGTGTTTCACAAACAGATTTCAACGGATATCCCGATTGCCGCGCCGAATTCATCAAACAAACGGAAACTGTTTTAAAAGAGTCGACCGATTTGGAAATGATGATTCACGCCCCGTTAATCCATTTGAGCAAAGCCGAAACTTGGAAACTCGCCGAAGATTTGGGTGTTTTGAATTTTGTCAAAGAAGAAACAATCACCTGCTATAACGGTATTATCGGCGACGGATGCGGGGACTGTCCTTCTTGCCGTTTGAGAGCCGAAGGATATCGGAAATACTTGGAAAATTTAAAATAAAAGAGAACAAAAAGATGTTTTTTAAAAACGTTCAAATCGATTTGAGTGAAATTTTTATTGATTTTTCATTTGATTTTTTTTGAATTTTATTTAATTTTCTCTTTAAATTCTTGCCTTTTTTGTTGCCTCTTTGTCATTTCAATAAAACCTTTTTATAATTCCAATGACTGTTTACATTCCTGTTTCAAAACCAACATATTGATTTTTTATAAAATGGAAATTTTTTATATTTGCTAAACGGAGAATTATTTTTATGAGCCCTTCTGACATTCCGAAAGATTATAACGCCGCTGAAATCGAATTGAAATGGATGAATCAATGGGATTTATCCATGTATCATTTCGATTGGGCGGATCACACGCGACCGCAATATATTATTGACACGCCGCCGCCGTACCCGACGGGCAATTTCCATATCGGAAACGCGCTGAACTGGTGTTACATCGATTATGTCGCGCGTTATAAAAGAATGCGAGGCTTTAACGTCATGTTTCCGCAAGGTTGGGATTGCCACGGATTGCCGACCGAAGTCAAAGTCGAAGAAACGCATAATATTACGAAAAACCAAGTTCCACGCGCGGAATTTCGAAAAATGTGCGAAGAATTGACGCACGGAAACATCATCAAAATGAGAGACACGATGAAAAGGCTCGGCTTCTCAAACGATTGGAGCAACGAATTCATCACGATGGACCCGTCCTATTATGTCAAAACCCAGCGCTCGTTTTTAAAAATGTATGACAAAGATTACGTGTACCACGAAGAGCATCCCGTCAATTGGTGCCCGCGCTGTGAGACGGCAATCGCGCTTGCCGAAGTGGAATACAAAGCCAACACCACCCAACTCAATTTCCTTCACTTTTCACTCTCCGATGACGAAAATGAAAAAGTGCATATCGCGACAACGCGCCCGGAATTGTTGTGCGCATGCGCCGCGGTTGCCGTTAATCCCGACGATTCAAGATACGGAAAATTTGTCGGAAAAGAATTGATCGTCCCGCTTTTCGGACAAAAAGTTCCGATTATCGCCGACTCGGACGTGGACGCAGAATTCGGAACGGGCGCGGTGATGATTTGTACATTCGGTGACAAACAAGACATTCGATGGACAAAAACGCATAACTTAAAAGTGACCAAAGCCCTTGACAAAAGCGGTAAAATGACGGCGGCCGCAGGCAATTATGAAGGAATGAGCATCCCGGAATGCAAAGCGGCAACAATTAAGGATTTGCGCGCTCAAAATTTCCTTTACGAGCAGCAAGAACTGGAACAAAACGTCGGCCTTTGCTGGCGCTGCAAAACGCCCATTGAAATCTTATCCGAAATGCAATGGTTCGTTAAAGTCAAACAAGAAGAAATCTTAAAAGGCGCCGATGAAATCGAGTGGATTCCGGAATACATGAAAGTGCGCCTTGAAAACTGGACAAGCACGATGGAATGGGACTGGTGCATATCCAGGCAACGCATTTTCGCGACGCCGATTCCGGTTTGGTATTGCGCCAAATGCGACGACGTGTTGATTGCCAAAGACGAATGGCTCCCGATTGACCCGACACAGGAAAAACCCCCTATCGCGTGCCCGAATTGCGGCTCTCGTGACTTCCGCGGCGAAACCGACGTTTTTGATACCTGGATGGACTCGTCACTGACCGCGCTTCACGTCAGCGGGTGGGACAGCGATCAAGAATTGCGCCTTCCGACACAAATGCGGCCCCAAGGGCATGACATCATCCGGACGTGGGCGTTTTACACCATTTTGCGCTCAAAGGCGATTGAAAACAAAATCCCATGGGACACCATCATGATCAACGGAATGGTTTTGGGACCGGACGGGCACAAAATGAGCAAATCTCTCGGAAATATCATTTCTCCCGAAGAAGTTTTGGTCGAGCACAGCGCCGATGCTTTCCGGCAATGGGGCGCTTTGGGCGGCAACGTCGGGTCGGACGTGATGTTCCGCTGGAATGATATTGTCTCAGCGTCTCGATTTATTCAAAAAGTGTGGAACATTTATCGTTTTTCTTTATCCAATATGGACGGCTTTTCGGAAAAAGACGCGAACGCTTTTGATGTTTCCAAATTGAGTCAAATCGATTGCTGGCTCCTTTCTAAATTAAATCGCTTGATTGAAGAGACGACGGCCGACATGGATGCTTGTCAATTTGACAGCGCTTTTAAAGCGATTCGTATTTTTACGTGGGAAACGTTGGCCGACAATTATATCGAATTGGTGAAAGGAAGATTATACGGCGCGGACGCCGACGGGAAAGCGGCGGCGCGGTTTACGCTCTTAACCGCGATTTCATCCGTTTCAAAATTGTTGGCGCCGTTTACGCCGTTTTTGGCGGAGGAGATGTATTCTAAAATCGGGTCGGGCAGCGTTCATCAACAAAGCTGGCCGTCTTTCATCGAGGGTATTCCTGCCGACTCAGAAGAAGTCGGCGAATTGATTAAGGAGATTACGAGCGGTATTCGTTGTTATAAATCCGATAATAAAATGGCTTTAAACGCGCCGTTGAAATTGATTGAAATTTATAACGCGGACGTTGATGTGACGGACATTTCAAACACGATTACTTCTCCGACGCACTTAATCAAAGGCGCGCCGGAATTTGAGCACGTGCCGGTTGAGGTCAAACCCAATATGGGCGTTTTGGGTCCGATGTTTCGGAATAAAGCCGGCGCCGTTATCGGCGCGCTCAAAGCTTTGCCGCCTCAAAAAGCGGAAGAGATGAAAACGGCCGGAAAAATCACGATTGAGATTGCGGGAGAAATGATTGACCTTGACGCCGATGTGATTGAAATTAAAAAAGAAATGATTTCGGGCGGGCGCGAAGTTGAGATTCTTCATGTCAAAGAAGCCGTTGTTGTGATTGTCAAATAATTGACAACCTCATTTCCCTTTCACATTCTTAATTTTTTTTTGAGTTACCTATAAATATAAGACAGATAATTTTTGGAGCGTTTATCACGAATATTCATTGACGAGAGGTCCGTCATGCCTAAAGTTACAAAAGTTTTGATATTACTCAATGATATGGTTTATGAAAGTACGGCGCCGCAGCATGCTTTGCGTTTTGCGCGTTGTTACCGTAAAAGAGGGATGGAAACAACCATTATGATTTGGGGGCCGATGGGCGCGATTTTAACGAAGAAAAATAAAATCGGCGGCTCTCAAAAATACGACGAAAAAGTTCAAGAATGCTTGGATTTGGGCGTTCAAATCAAATGCTGCGAATTGGCCGCAGCCATTATCGGAATGACACAAGAAGAAATGATTCCCGGAACAAAAATTATAACGACCAAAGAATTGACCAACACGTTAATCGAATACACGGAAGAAGGGCAATTGATTATGTATGTTTGATTTTTAATTGGATATTATTTTTATTTTGTATTCTATTTTATTTCTTTTATTTTATTTTATTTTATTTTGTATTTCCTTTTATTTTTTCATTTTTTTCTTTTTCATTTTTATTTTATCATAAACCAACGAATCCCAATTCTGCGTGCGGATCGAAAAGCAAAACGTCGATTTCGAGAAAAATAAGCGCGCCTAAACAGCGAAAAAGATGCTCCATTTCAAAAAATAAAAAAACGAATGTCTTTTTTGATCATTTTTATATTTTTAACGGAACTTTTTGTTTTTATTGATTATATCTATTGATATTTTTTTGAAAAATCAGTTGAAAATTTCCTGATAATTTTATTGAGAATTTCCTGATAAATTTTATTGAGAATTTTTTGATAAATTTTATTGAGAATTTTTTGATAAATTTTATTGAGAATTTTAATTGAAAATTCTTATTTCCTTGAAAAATTCGTCATATTTTTTCAAATCAACAATCATCTTTTTAAATTTCCGAGTTATTTTGTTTGAATAATGTGTTATTTAGTGTTTTAAATTATTATAAATTCAAATTCGGCATTAAAATTTAAATGCGTGAGTTTAAAATTCGTATTCGAGTGACAGGGGATATTATGACTGCATCAGAAAAATTAACGGTCGATGAGAAATTACTTTTTGACAAAATGCTTTCGGGCGAAATTTCGTTTCGCAAAATTGAAGAACATTTGAATAAAGACGATTCCGCCAAGCTTCGCCGCGCTTTTTTAGAACGCCAAAAAGAAATTTCTTTGGAACATGTTTCCGTTTATTCTTTTGACGCGGAAGCGGCGGCCAAGAAAAATATTGAAAACCTCATCGGAGCGATACAAATTCCGCTCGGCGTGGCCGGCGAAATTCCGATTCGAGGGGAGTATGCCAAAGGAAATTATTATTTGCCGCTCGCGACGACGGAAGGCGCGTTGGTTGCCAGCGTTAACCGCGGATGTTCCATTATTTCAAAATCCGGCGGCGCGACGGTCCGCGTCTTTAAAAATATGATGACGCGTGCGCCTGTTTTCAAATTTGATAATTTGGAGGAAACCAAAAACTTTTATGATTGGCTTTTGCTTCCGGAAACATTTTTGAAAATGAAAGAAATCGCCGACGCCACCACTCGTTTCGGAGAGCTTTTGGAAACGCAGCCGTTTGTCAGCGGCAATAATATTCATCTCCGGCTCGGTTTTGACACCAAAGACGCCATGGGCATGAATATGATTACGATTGCTTCCGAAGCGATTACGAAATTTATCATGGATGAAAAAAATGTGCCTTGCGTTTCTCTTTCCGGAAATATGTGCACCGATAAAAAACCGACGGCGCTGAATTCGATTCTCGGTCGCGGAAAAACCGTTATTGCCGAATCTCGACTGTCGGCGGCTTTTATTCAAGAAACCCTCAAATGCACCGCAGAATCCATGTTTGATGTCAATTACCGCAAAAACTTTATCGGAACGATGCGCGCCGGCGGTCTCGGTTTTAACGCGCACGCCGCAAATATTGTCGCCGCTCTTTTTTTGGCCTGCGGTCAGGATCCGGCGCATGTTGTTGAGGGCAGTTTGTGCATTACGGAAATGGATTTGGCGGAAAACGGCGACTTGATTTGTTCCGTCACAATGCCGGCCGTTGAAGTCGGAACCGTCGGCGGCGGAACGTCTATCGCAACGCAGCAGGAGTGTTTAAAACTGCTCGGCGTCGCCGGCGCCGGTAAAGTTCCGGGAGAAAACGCGCTCGCTTTATCCGAGATTGTAACGGCCGCCGTTTTGGCCGGTGAAATCTCTCTCATCGCGGCGCAAGCGGCGGGTCATCTGGCGCGCGCGCACGCTCAGTTGGGCAGATAAAAATGTAAATATTTTCTTTTTTTTCATTTTTTTATATTTTTTGTATGTTTTTTTTGTTTT
>JAVESN010000107.1:0-4582 GCA_034006575.1 Methanimicrococcus sp. | reverse complement strand
TGTTTTAAATTTAATTCTTATTTCTTGTTCCTTTTTGTATCGCCTGTGTGTTATTTTTATTTTAAATTCGTGTTACTCCCGTCGTAAACTTTTATATATGAATTGTTTCGATTATTAATTCGTAATACTTTTAATTTAAAAAATAACAAAGTTATGAATAATGGGTCTTGTTTTTAACACTCGCTTTTTTGGTGTCTCTTTATGGTCAAAAAGGAATATTATCTCAAAGGTTTGGGATGCGCGAATTGCGCTGTCAAAATAGAAGAAAAAATCGGCAAACTTCAAGGTGTCACGGACGTTTCCGTCAGTTTCGCAACAGCGATTATGACCGTTCACTTTGAAAACGACGCCGGAGATATGAGGGCGGCGATTGAAAAAATTGTCAAATCCGTCGAATCTCATGTGGAAATGATTGACAAAGAAAAAAGAACGGGCCTCGAAACGGTTCAAAAACCGATTTTAAAAACAATCAACGTCAAAAAATCGGAAGGTTCGGATGAATGTGGCGGGGAGTGCGCAGGCGATGCGTGTGTGCGCGCAAACGATGTAAGCGACGCAAACGATGCAAGCGCAAATGCGTGTGTAAGCGACTGTGCGGATGCGTATGTAAGTGACATGGGCTCACGTGTAGGTGGTACGGACGCGTGTGCAGGTGCGTGTGCGAGCGATGCGAGTGCATGTGCAGGTCATGCCGACGATGATGCGTGCGTATGTGCCGATAAAGCGAGCGTATATGCGGGCGATGCGGGCGATGCGGGCGCGTTTGTCGACGAATGTGTCGATAAATGCAAAGATAAGTCTGAAAACGCATGTCAAGAGGAGTGTTGCAATTCCTCGAAATCACTTTTTCCTTTTTTTAAACTTTCTTTTTTTCGGCACATGAATAAAAAACAAGCCGGACGGTTGCTCATCGGGTTTGTTTTTTATTTTATAGGGATTTTGATTCATTTGTCACACACCGACGGCGTGACTTTTATTTCCGATATCGGGATTGAGCACGCTTCATGGGTGGAATGGGGAATGTTCGGAATCGCCTATTTCATTATTGGAGGCGATGTTGTTTACAAAGCGGTTCGCGGGATTTTGCGCCGTGAGTTTTTTGATGAAAATTTCTTAATGACGATTGCAACGCTTGGCGCTTTCGTTCTCGGAGAATACACGGAAGCCGTCGCGGTGATGTTGTTTTATAAAGTCGGGGAGATGTTTCAAGAGATTGCGGTCGGACGTTCTCGAAAATCCATTTATGATATGATGGACATCCGCCCGGATTACGCACATCGCGTTCATAACTCCGGTTACGAAACCGTCTCTCCTTACGATGTTGCTATCGGCGATTCCATACTGGTGAAGCCGGGAGAGAAAATACCGCTGGACGGAACGGTTTTGTCGGGAAGTTCTTTGATGGACACGTCGGCTTTGACGGGGGAATCCGTCCCGAAAACGGTCCGAGAAGGGGATGTCGTTCTTTCGGGAAGCATCAACAAAAGCGGGACTTTAACGATTCGTGTCGATCAATTGTTTGAAGAATCCACGGTTTCTAAAATATTGGATTTGGTTGAAAACGCGGCGTCCAAAAAAGCGCCGACCGAGAAATTCATTACCAAATTCTCAAAATATTATACGCCGCTGGTCACGACAGCAGCCGTTTTGATTGCGATTGTTCCGCCGTTGGTTTTGCCGGGCGCTTCCTTTGAAGATTGGATTTATCGCGGTTTGGTTTTTCTTGTGATATCGTGCCCATGCGCTTTGGTGATTTCCGTTCCGCTCAGTTATTTCGGCGGCATCGGCACGGCTTCTAAAAAAGGGGTTCTTTTTAAAGGCGGCAATTATTTGGAAGGGCTCACTCATGTGAAAACCGTGGTTTTCGATAAAACCGGGACGTTATCGGAAGGCGTTTTTGATGTGGTTCGAATCGACAGGGCAGCCGACTCCCGATTTTCCGATAAGGAATTGCTTTATTACAGCGCGGCGGCCGAATCTTTTTCCAATCATCCGATTGCGCATTCCATTATCAAAGCCGGAAAAGGCGCGGGTTTTTCGTTTGATAAGAATAAAGCGGGCGAGCACAACGAATATTCCGGGCTCGGCGTAAAAGCGGTTTACGGCGGCCAAAATATCGTCGTCGGCAATTTAAAATTCATGGCCTCGGAAAACATTTCCGTTTCGGACTTCTCAGAGGCGGACGCGGTTGAAACGCACATTTATGTCGCCGTCGGGGGAGTTTTTGAAGGTCGAATCGCGATTTCCGATAAGGTGAAAGCGAACAGCAAAGACACTTTAAAACGCTTGAAGAAAGCGGGAATCGAAAAAACAGTGATGCTTACCGGGGACATTGACAAAGTCGGGCGCGCATTCGCGTTTGATTTGGGGTTGGACGACGTTTATACCGAGCAGTTGCCGCATCAAAAAGTGGAAGTGTTTGAAAAGATAGAGTCGGACACAAAAAAGAAAAATCCGAAAGCAAAGGTCGCTTTTGTCGGTGACGGAATCAATGACGCGCCTGTTTTAACGCGCGCGGATATCGGAATTGCGGTCGGCGGCGTCGGCTCGGATGCCGCGATTGAAGCGGCGGATATCGTTTTAATGACGGGAGATCCGAAACAATTGGCGGACGCTTTTGACGTCGCTCAAAAGACAAAAACCATCGTTTATCAAAATATATTTTTCGCGCTCGGCATTAAGTTTATTTTCATGGCGCTGGGCGTTTTTGGAATCGCTTCTATGTGGGAAGCGGTTTTCGCGGATGTCGGCGTGACGTTGATTGCGGTTTTAAATTCGATGAGACTTTTGAGATTGAAATAAATCTCAAATATTTTTTTTGTTTTTGTCGTTTGGCGCGCGCGTAATTAAAAAAAATAGAACAAAACATCTCTCGTTTTTCATTGTTTTAAAAATCTGATTCCGTTTTCACCATTTCACGGGCGCGTGCTTTTCACACATCCGGTTTTATATAAAATTTCAATAAAAACACACAGAGTTTTCAAAAAAATAATACAAAAAATAAAATAAAACAAAAAGAAAAATTAAAACAATGTTTTTACAACCGTTCCGAACAACTTGATCATTTTTAAAGAATGTTTGGAAAGCATTAATTTTTGAATCAAAACGGACGGGTGATCCATGTCGCCGTATTCCGTAATCAATCTTGAAATGTCGGGGTCGTTTAATTCGTCAAAAATCCGGTTCATTTCTTCGTCGGTCAATTTCATTCGGTACTCATGGATTTTCATTCCGAGTTCAAGTTCGCGCCCGAGCTCTTTTTTCCATAATTTTTCATATTCCGCCATTTTTTTCTCCGAAAAATCGTTTTCTAAAACAGCGTTTGCCGCAACTTTCGCCGCGATTTTTGCCGCCACCGCGCCCGTATAAATCCCGCCGCCGGAAATCGGTTTACACTGGCCGGCCGCGTCGCCGACAACCATGAAGCCGGCGGAATATGTTTTTTTCATCGGGCCGATGGGAATCCCGCCGACGACAAAATCAAAACAGCCGAGACTCCTCTTTTCTTGAATCACCGGATTTTCAAGCAACCGATTTAAAAAATCAATCGCGAATACGTCTTTATTGTTTTCGAAGTTTTCAGAATTTTCGGAGTTTTCAAAATTATTGAATTTTTCATTTGCAATTTTTTTGAATCGTTTGGAATCAATCGCCAACCCGATTCTTGAAACGCTCTCGGATATCGGAATGGACCACGCGAAAAAACCGGGCGCTTCCTGCCCGACAAACATTTCGACGAACTCAGAATCCTCGGATTTGTAATCGGTTTCGATTTGAATTCCGGAAAGCACTCTTTCGCACGGTTTTAAGCCGGCCATTTTAGAAACTTCGCTTCGGACGCCGTCGGCCGCGATGACGATTTTGGAATAAAATGTTTTTTTCATTCCGGCGTGCATGATTTCAACGGCTTTAAAATTCAACTTTCCGGTTTTTAAATCCGATTCCTCCGCTTTTAAACCCGTTTCTCCGGCTTTTAAATCCGACTCTTCGGAATCGGGAAAAAACGCGTCTTTTAATCCGATCACTTTGGCTTTCATCAAACACTCTACGCCAGCGTTCGCCGCTTTTTCGGCGATTTTTCGATCGAACATTTTCCGTGAGACGACATACGCTTTCGTTTCTTTTCCGACCACCCAAAACGCTTTTTTGTTTGGCGGATAGACTTTTGCGCCTTTAACGGAATTCAAAACAAAAGAAGAGTCCGGCTCCATATCCGTTTCTTTTAAAGCCGCGACGCTGAGAAGACCGGCGCATTGAACCGGCGATCCGACGCTCGGATTTTCTTCAATGACGAGAACGCGGGAAACGCCGTTCTTTTTCGCGTATCTCGCCGCGGTTGATCCGGTCGGGCCGCCGCCGACAACAATTAAATCATAAATTTCATTTTCGTTTTCAAAGACCAAAAAATTCACCGTTTGAAATATTCACCGTTTGAAATGTTCATCATTTGAAATATTCATCGTTTGAAATGTTCATCATTTGAAATATTCATCGTTTGAAATGTTCATCATTTGAAATATTCATCGTTTGAAATATTCATCGTTTGAAATATTCATCGTTTGAAATATTCATCGTTTGAAAT
>JAVESN010000129.1:0-2677 GCA_034006575.1 Methanimicrococcus sp. | reverse complement strand
TCGGTCATAATTCTGAATTGATCGATTTCGGGGTTGCCGATTCTTGCGATGAATTGCTCGGCTGCGGTTTGAAGGTCTTTTGAACCGGTAATGGCTCTTCCGACAACCAAAATATCCGCGCCGGCTTTAAGCGCCATCGGAACCGTGTCCAAACGGACACCGCCCGCAACGGCGATAAAGGTTTTCGGGCATATCTTTTTGATTTCATCGATGCTTCCCCAGGCGTATTCCGTCGTTTCGACATCAATTCCGCGGTGGAGCTCAACGATGTCCGGGATTGTGTTTCTGGCAACCAATTCTTTTAAGAGCGGAATCGGATCATCCAAGTTGAGCGTGTCGACAATGGCGTAAATGCCGGTTTTGTGCGCTTCTTCAATGAATTTGGAAATCGTGGCGACCGGAGCTAACGCAGAAACGACAGCCGCGTCGCCGGCGGCATCGGCTACCATCCTCGCTTCCAAATTGCCGGTGTCCAACGTTTTTAAGTCCGCGACAATAAATGCGTCGGGGCGGGCTTCTCTGATTTTTGAAATCACATCCGTTCCGAAACGTTTGATGAGCGGCGTTCCGGCTTCAATGAGCAAGTGATCGTTTTGCGGCAATTGTTTGACGGCCGATAAAACGAAATCAAGACTGGTCGTATCAAAAGCCACCTGCAAGTAAGGCGGGTTGAAAAGTCTGGACACTTTAAAGCCCATGACGGCGTGCGTGGATTTGTTGGATTCTTCCAAAACTTTATCAATGCACGGGAATCCGTCCAAAGCTCTTTTAATCGCTAATTTGGTGGCGCCGTAGTTGTATCTGTAAATCTTATTGAAATCTTCCGCGTCGGGCGCAATGAAAACGCTGGCGATAATCACAATGTCATCGGCCATTTCTTTTGGAATGATTCCTTCTTCCACCGCATCGGCGACAGCTTTCGCAACGGCGGATTGGGCCGGGCCGAAAATCTTTGTCGTGTCGGCGCCCTTTTTCAAGGTCACTTTCGGAACAATTAAAGTGGACGGCTTGGTCGGCAAATTCGGGCGAATGACGGACAAAAGCGGAGTGTGGCCGGCGGATAACTGCGTCATCCCCGTCGCAAAGGCTTGTCCGACCGGACCGGTTTTTGCGCCGATCATTAAGTCGACGTGCGCCAATTCTTTGCCTGTACCGATTAATGCTTCCCCGATTTCGAAAAAGGGTAATTTTGTTTCTTCAGACATTTTATATTTCTCCCAAAAAAAACTTTTCACTTTTAAATTTAAACGACTCCAATAAAATCTGATTATCCGTTCTTATAAACTGTAGACTGTAATTAAATTTCGATTCAATTGAAACATGATTTTAATTTTATTGAAATAAATTTTTGACTTAATTAAAATTTGATTAAGAGGTCAAATGTGATATTAACTTTTCCATTCTTTTTCCTCTTGCAAATTGTGAATCATGGAAAGAGAGCGAAAATGATGGAAAAGATCGGTTCCCCACAAAAGCGCGCTTTCGTCCCGGCTGATTAAATCGTGATTGTAGAAATTGCCGGATTTTGTAAATAACGACAACGAAAGAATTTTATCGGTGATTACGCAGGAAGCCAATTTCAAATCCGGGCACATGAAAACCCTTACATTTTCTAAAACCATCAATTTATGATAATTTTCAAAAAATTCTTCCTCAAGGCGGCAAAGGACTTCGCGCGTCATTATGAGCGTTAAACTGATTCCTTTTTCGGCCAGCTCCATATACCTTGCGGGATATTCTTGCCGGAATATGGAGGTTATTTCCACAACGGATCTCGCCTCTTTTAAACATTTTTCAACTTGCGCGGCGCGATCAAAAATATACGCTTTTTTGGGGTGACAAAGCTCCAAATTCCCCAAATCCCCGATTCGATCCAACAAATACGGCGGAAACGCATTCAAATCCGCTTCCCCCCAATACTCCGGATTCTTATCAAAAACACAAAACATGTCCAATATCTTTTTCATTTCCCCCACAGTGTATTCCCCCAGAGGGGTTAATGAGAATACGCCGTTTTTTTCCTGAATTAAAAAGTTGCGCGTCAAAATTCGAATCTGAACCATAATCGGACTGGATTTGGAATTCAAATACGTTTTGATATCGTCAATGGTTTTGGGCCCTTCCAGCAAATAAAGAAGAATCTGTCTTCTTTTTTCGGAAAAGAAAAGAACATTGGAAATGGATTCATCTTTCAATTTGTCACACTCTGTTTTGTCAAATATCCCTTTTATTCGTAAGTCTTTGATTCGTCCGTTTTTACTCTGTTGTTTTGCTTTGTTCGTTTTTACCTTGTTCGTTTTTGTTTTGTTTTTTTGCCATATTCGTTTTTTGTTTTATTCGTTTTTTGTTTTATTCGTTTGTTTTTGCTTTGTTGTTTTTTGATTTATTTATTTTTTGCTTTTTTGTTTTTTGCTTTTTTGTTTTTTGCTTTTTTGTTTTTTGCTTTTTTGTTTTTTGCTTTTTTGTTTTTTGCTTTGTTGTTTTTTGCTTTGTTGTTTTTTGCTTTTTTGTTTTTTGCTTTTTTGTTTTTTGCTTTTTTGTTTTTTGCCTTGTTTTTTTTTGCTTTGTTTTTTTTGCTTTGTTTTTTTTTGCTTTGTTTTTTTTGCTTTGTTTTTTTTTGCTTTGTTGTTTTTTTCCTTTTTGTTTTTTGCCTTGTTTTTTTTTGCTTTTTTTTTTT
>JAVESN010000030.1:0-18496 GCA_034006575.1 Methanimicrococcus sp. | reverse complement strand
TGAATGAAAAAATTCCGATTCTGTTAACATCCAAGAAAAGAGAAGAAACCGTCGAAGAATGGGTAAAAATTCTTGAAAATGAAATGTTGAAAAAGAAAGCGTAAAATGAAAAACAAAAACGGTTATCGGAAACCAAAAACGATTATCGGAAATAAAAACAAAAACGGTTATCTAAAAACAAAACCGAAAAGCGGTCATTGAAAATATAATTGAAAAACGGCAAATGAAAAAGACAATCTGAAACGAAAAATTAAAGAAGTATTGATAAAAATGGCAAAAGAAAACAAAATATCCATGGAACACGGCGCGGGCGGTCAACAAATGCAGTCGTTAATCGGTGAAGTTATTTTGAAAAATTTCACGAACAAAAAAGCGGGCTCCATCGGATTGGATGCTTTGGACGACGGCGCGACCATTGAGTTGGACAGGGACTTTATCAACGGGCATAAAAACGCGGAATTGGTGATGACGACGGACAGCCATGTTGTCAAGCCGATTTTCTTTCCGGGCGGCGATATCGGAAAAGTCTCCATTTGCGGCGCGATTAATGATTTGTCCGTGATGGGCGCAAAACCGCTTGCCGTCAGTTGCGGCATGATTCTTCCGGAAGGCTTTAATATTTCGGATTTGGAAAAAGTAGTTCAGTCCATGAACGCCTCCCTTCTTGAAATCGGAGTTCCGCTCATCACGGGGGACACAAAAACCGTTGAAGGAACGGCGCTGGATTCAATTATTATAAACATCGCCGCCGTCGGAATTTGTGATGAGCCGGTTTGCGATTCCGGCCTTCAAGTCGGAGATAAAATTATAATTTCCGGTTTTATCGCCGATCACGGAATGGCGCTTTTAACGAAAAGAGAAGGTTTTGAATTTCATTCGGATTTAAAATCGGACACGGCGCCGCTTTGGAAAATGATTGAGCCGCTTTTATCCGTCAGAACCGCAGACGGCAAACGAGCCGTTACCGCCATGAAAGACCCCACGCGCGGCGGTGTCGCAGATTCCGTAAATGAAATGGCGCAAAAAAGCCATGTCGGCATTCAACTTTATGAAGAAAAACTTCCCATCCGAGAAGCTGTTTTAACGTCTTGCGAAATGCTGGGATTGGATCCGCTTGAAATCGCAAACGAAGGAAAAGCCGTCATCGGCGTTCATCCGGAATACACCGATATCGTGTTAAATATTTTAAAAGAACATCCGTACGGCAAAGACGCGGCCATTATCGGAGAAGTGACGAAAGACAAGCCCGGAAAAGTCATTTTGATTTCCGAACTCGGCAGCTCAAGATACGTGGATGTCCCGACCGGAGATCCGATTCCGCGCGTTTGTTAATCCGAAAAGAAAACAAAACGAAATAAATTATGCAAAAGTTTTTAAAGTAAAACGGATTCGTTAAAATTGCCATAAAGACAGAGATAATAAATAAAAATGAAAAGAGGATAAAACAGATCAGAAAAAATAAGAAAGGAATTTGCGATATGTCCAAAAAAACAAATAAAAACCGATACATCTTCATATATGCCACATTTCCGTCCAAAAAGACGGTCTTGCCGATCACCGAAAAATTGATTGAAAAAAAAATGGTTGTCTGTGCGAATATTAATGAAATGGATGCTATTTACTCATGGAATACGCGCGTTCACGAAGAAAAAGAATACGGCGTTTTATTTAAAACCAGAGAAGACAAATGGAAAAAAACCAAAAAATATATTTTAAAGAAACATCCGTTTGAAACGCCCGTCATTTTAAAATTAAGAATCAGAGATTATAATTCCGGTTTTAAAATATGGATGGACCAAAGTTTAAAAAAGAACCGAAATCAAGTCAAATCAAAGTGTATTCCTTCCGAACCGGCGGAAACAAAACCGGATCGGCTTTAAAAAAATCCCGGTCGGTTTTATACATTATTTTTTAATTCTTTTGGTTTTTTAAATTATTTTAATTTATTAATTATTTTAATTTATTAGTTATTTTAACATATTAGTTATTTTAACATATTAGTTATTTTAACATATTAGTTATTTTAACATATTAATTAGTTTGATTTATTAATTGCCTAATTTATTAACCACGATAATATATTAATTGGTTTAATTTATTATATTTAAATTGTTTTGAAAAACCGCCTTTGTAAAAGAAAAAAGGCGAACGAGAAATCAATCTTTACCGCCGCGAATTCCGATTTTAATTTTAACCGGTTCGGCTTTTTCATCTTTTTTATCGTCTCGGTCCGTTTTAAAATCTCCCGAATCGCTGATGAAAATTCTTTTTTCGGTTGTTTTGGGGAGCGTTAAAATCGGCTTTTCTTTTTTATCGCCGGATTCTTGGGGTGTTTTGTTTTTCATTTCATTGTTCGGTTTAATTTCATTTTTCCCGTCAAAAGAGAAATAGATACCGACGAGAGCGATGATGATTCCGAGAGTAACGCTGTATATGAAATACTCGACCGGGAAAAGATAAGAGCCCGCCGTTGAAAGGGACAAGACGTAACTGCTTGAGCTCCAAAACAAAAGGGTTCCGGAAAGCGCGAAAAGCATCACTACGATTTGATTTTGATAATCCTGTTTTAGAAGAATTTGGTCAAATATTTTTCCGATTAAATAAATGAAAACGGAACAGGCGTACCATAAAACAACGCTTTTTATAAACATGGATAAAAGTTCGATTAAACCGTCATAAAGGGGCATGATTTCCCAGACATTAATCAAACCGTTAATCGTTCCGATAATAAAAAACAAAATGGAAGCAATGGTTGTGATAAACGACAATTGATGAGAACGATAGGATTTTTTTAATTCCTTCCAGCCGAGAACCACTTTATCATTAAACGAATACGCGCGAAGAATCATGTAAATGCCGACCGCAAAAAACGTGCCGATAATCGCCCACTGCGGGTTGCTTGTCGCCATGGCGAGCGCGTAAATGATTAAGGCTAAACCGATCGGCACAAAAAAGGTTTGAAGCATTTTCGGGTCTTTTAAGAAATTTTTAATCATATAATATGTGCTTTCAAGCCGCTCGCTTTGCATGACAATAATTCTTTGAACCGAATCCACTTTAATGCGGGATTGGACCAGCGGAATTAAACTCTCGTCTTCCGCTCCGTCCGAAACAAAAATCGCGCTTTTGACATCCTGCGTGGATAAAAATTCGTCCAATTGGTCCGCAATTTTTTTATCCGAAATCGTTCCGACATTTCGGTCTCCGGCAAAAGAGACGATTTCGGCGTCGACGCCCATACTTCTCAACTCGTCCAAAATACGAATTCCGCCAAAAATCGTATTGGTGTCGGAATCCTCAGGATCCGCGGTCGCCAAACTGACGGCAGCCGCGATATTTGCACCGCGGCCGATAACGGGCGTTATCACTTTTGCTTTTTCCCCGAGATCGTCATCCCTGTCAATACAAATAACGAGCGTATCCATTTTTTTTCAATCCTGATTTCGACATATTGATTTGATTTATTTACCATTCGCGTCTATTTATAAAAATCTTATTAATCAAACAAAATCTGATTTATCCTTAAAAAACTTATTAATCAAACAAAATCTGATTCATCCTTAAAACTTATTAATCCATCCGAAATAAAAACCTATCACAAACTTAAGCATCAATAAACTGGCGTCCATTCTATTTATATCTTAATTTAAATTTTCGTTTTTTATTCTGTTTTTGAAATCGTTAAAACATATTTAAATGCGAATTAAAATTCGATTTCTGAAAAATACAGAATTTTATTTTCTTTCTTTTGCCGAATTTTTTGAATCAATTTTTCGGCGCATTCTAATTTTTTCTTTTTTTGAGGAGTCACATTGAAATCGTTGAAATCAAATCCGATTAAAATCATTCGTTTCGCTCCAAAAGCGTTTGCTAAAAAAACACAACGGTCGCCGTCCGTAAACCCGCCGAAATTGAACAAATGCTTTGGAGGACGACACTGGCATGTCGGAATAATATGCCCGTTTTGAATTTTATTTTCAAGAAGCGGCCAATATTTTTGAATTTTATCCGAATTGTCACCGTGCGCGTGGATCAAAAAAACGGAACCGAAATCAAGAGCTTTGATTTCGTTGAAAACATCGCCGGGGTCTTTCCCGTCCAAATCACTGACAATCACTTCCGGATATCTGCCGGCTTGAATCAAAACGAAAGCCGCGCCGTCGGCCGCAACAAACACCGAGTCTTCAAAAAAACGCCCTTTCGTTGCTCTCTCTTTCATTTTTTCCATCAATTGATAATATTCGAATTCAAGAGAAGGCGCGTTTCCGCAAATAACAACATTTTTTTGAAAAAGCATTCTTTTTAAAAGATCGGAAGAAAAAAAACCGTTTTTGCCCGCATTCTCGGACACGCTTTTGATTGCGTTTTCAAACAGGCGGGATAAAAAAGCGGCCGTTTCTTCATCTTCCGTTTTTGAAAAATCGAATTTGTCTAAAATGATTTGGTAATACGGTTCCCATTCCTTAAAATCCATACGATATCCCAATCTCCTTTCTTATTTTTAAGTATCGGCACAATTCATATTTATTAGGTGTTATATTTTTGTTTTTTTTCTCAATTCCATTCAAAAAATCAAAACAAAACAAATCAAAACAAAAAAAATCAAAACAAATCAAATCAATTCAATTCAATTCAATTCAATTCAAAACAAATCAAAACAAAAAAAATCAAAACAAATCAAATCAATTCAAAACAAATCAAATCAAATCAATTCAAAACAAATCAAATCAAATCAATTCAATTCAATTCAAAACAATTTCAAACAATTAATTCGTTTCAAACAGATTCATTTCAAAACGGCTGCGTTTCAAATCCGTTACTTCAATTCAAAACCTTTAATTACTCCTTTTCTTTACTTCTATTCCTTAATTTATTTTTGGGTCACCGGATTATTGATTCCTATTTTTAATGATATTTATGAAATTTATAAAAACGCCAAAAATGATAAAGTATCTGCGTCCTTATATACCGATGATAGCTGCCGCAATTGTTTTGGTTTTTTTACAATGTTTAACGCAACTGATGTTGCCGGATTTAATGTCTAAAATGGTGGACAACGGAATTATCGGGCGCGACATTGACTACATATACAAAATGGGCGCGTACATGTTGATTTTGACCCTTTTTACGATGGTTTTCTCAACGGCCGCCAACTATTTCACCTCAAAATCCGCGTCCGGATTCGCTCAAGATCTTCGAAAAGATATGTTTGAAAAAATCAACTCATTTTCCATAAAAGAAGTTGAAAAATTCGGGACATCCACATTGGTGACAAGAACCGCAAACGATGTTTCTCAAATTCAAACCGTTATCATGATGATGCTTCGAGTCGTCGTATTATCCCCGCTTATGTTTTTGGGAAGTTTTTTGCTCATGCTGCAAAAAGATGTTTCCCTCTCCTTAGTCGTATTATCGTTTTTGCCGTTGATTGGTTTATTTTTATATCTCGTGACTCGAAAAATAATTCCGAATATAAAAAAGATGCAAGACCGGTTGGACCACCTCAGTCGAACGCTTCGAGAACGTTTAACGGGCGTTCGCGTGATTCGCGCGTTTAATAAAGAAGAAACGGCGGACCGCCGATACAAGGAAGCAAACGAAGATTTAACAGAAATATCATTAAAAGTCAACAAACTGGCCGCATTTCTTTTTCCGGGAATGATGTTTTTAATGAACATGGCAACACTCGCCGTTTTATGGTTTGGGGGAAGACAAATCGAATCCGGGGACTTAAGCATCGGCAATTTAATGGCCGTCATCCAATACGTAACCATGATTATGATGTCGGCCGTCATGATTTCATTCGTATTTCTCCTCATTCCGCGCGCCCAAGTTTCCGTCCGGCGTATTTCAGAAGTTTTAGAAACGAAAACGACAATTCGCGACCCTCAAAATCCGGCCGACACGGACGCCTCTCAAACAAAAGACACACCGGCCATCGAATTTAAAAACGTTTCTTTTAAATATTCCGATTCCGAACAAGAGATTTTAAAAAATATTTCCTTCACGGTCGCTCCCGGCGAAACCGTTGCCGTTATCGGCGGGACTGGATCCGGAAAAACCACGTTGGTTCATTTAATTCCGCGTTTTTATGACGTTTGTTGCGGCGCCGTTTATGTCAACGGAACGGATGTTCGCCGGATATTGCAAACAGATTTGCGCCAAAAAATCGGATTCGTTCCGCAAACCGCGCTTTTATTTTCAGGAACGATTGCGGAAAACATTCGTTACGGAAAAGAAGAGGCAACGGAAGAAGAAATCTTAAAAGCGCTTGAAACGGCTCAAGCTTTGGATTTTGTCAAAGAGATGGAAAACGGCATTCACTCTTATATTTCACAGGGGGGAACCAATGTATCGGGCGGTCAAAAACAAAGGTTGAGCATTGCGCGCGCCGTTGTCAAACGTCCGGAAATTTATATTTTCGATGATAATTTTTCGGCTTTGGATTATAAAACGGACGCCAATCTCCGGCAAGCGCTGAAATCCGAAATGAGGGGCGCGTCCGCCATTATTGTCGCGCAACGTGTTTCAACCATTCAAAATGTTTCCAAAATCATTGTTTTAAAAGACGGAGAAATCGTCGGAATCGGAACGGACGCCCAATTAAGACAAAATTGCGGTGTTTACAAAAAAATTGCGGAATCTCAAGAGAGCACAAAAACGCAAGAAACGGCCGAGTCGCAAGAGAACGCGGAGGCGGTTTTATGAATAAAGAAGAGAAAAAAGAATTTTCTTCTCTTCCCCCTTCCCGGCCGCATCGAAAAGGCCCGATGGGCGGCGCAGAATTCTTAAACGTCGGTGAAAAACCCAAACATTTTTCAAAAACCGTCAAACGTTTAATGAATTATCTCAAACCGTATCGAATCGGTCTTTTAATTTTTTTGATATTGGCTGTTTTAAGCACCGCTTTTGCAGTGCTTGCGCCACTTGTCATCGGTGAACTTGTCAACGTTTTCTTTGACGGGATAACCGCCGCAACGGAAATCGGAATAAAAATCGACACGAGAGCCGTCATTTCATTATTGACGCTTTTGTTTATTCTTTACGCCTTAAGCTCATTGTTCGCGTATATTCAACAATACATCATGGCGATTGTTACGCAAAAAGTGATTTCCAATTTACGTGTTGAAGTCGGTTCCAAATTATCGCGCCTGCAATTGAAATATTATGACACCCATACCAACGGCGAGATTATGAGCCGTATTTTAAGCGATGTCGACACCATCAACAATACGCTTCAACAAGGCGTCGGACAACTGATAACATCGACGGCGACCATCGCCGGTATTTTGGCGATTATGCTTTATTTAAACCCGTTGCTGACATTGGTTTGCGTTTTTGTTTTGCCGGTTTCCGCGGTTTTAATGAAAGTCATTGTTCGCAAATCTCAGCCGTATTTTAATAGAATGCAAAAAGATACGGCCGACTTAAACGGTTTTGTTGAAGAGATATACGCCGGCCACAAAATTATAAAGGCGTTCGGTCGTGAAAAGAGAGCGATGAATGATTTTGAAGAAATCAATGAAAGCCTTTATGAGGCCGGCTGGAAATCTCAATTTCTTTCCGGAATATCCATGCCGATTTTATTTACGGTTCAAAACATCGGTTATGTAATCATCTGTATCGTCGGCTGTTTATTCGTCTTAGCCGGTTCGATGAATATCGGAAACGTTCAATCTTTTATATTATATTCCCGTCAATTTACGCAACCGCTCACGCAAATTTCAACCGTTGTCAATATGATTCAATCAACGATTGCTTCGGCCGAGCACATTTTTGAAATGTTGGACGAGGAAGAGGAAATTCCGGACCAAAAAGAAGCCGCGATTTGTTTAAATCCGACAGGCGCCGTTACGTTTGACCATGTGATGTTTGGTTATGAGCCCGATAAACCGGTCATAACGGATTTGAATTTGAAAATTTCATCGGGAGAGTCCGTGGCCATTGTCGGTCCGACCGGTGCCGGAAAAACGACTCTTTTGAATTTGTTGCTCCGTTTTTATGAAATCGATGACGGTCGAATTTTAATCGACGGTATCGACATTAAAGAAATGAAACGAAAAGATTTGCGCGGATTGTTCGGAATGGTCCTTCAAACGCCGTGGCTTTTTAACGGAACGATTAAAGAAAACATCGCATACGGATCGGAAAACGCGACGGACGAGGAGATCATACGGGCCGCAAAAGCGGCTTATGCGGACGCGTTTATTCAAAAATTGCCCAACGGTTACGACACCGTCATCAACGAAGAGGCTTCAAATATATCGGAAGGACAAAAACAGATGTTAACCATCGCGCGCGCGTTTCTTTCCGACCCCGCCATCTTGCTTTTGGACGAGGCGACGAGCAATGTGGACACGTTAACGGAAGTCTGCATTAAAGAATCCATGGCGAAATTGATGAAAGGCCGAACAAGCTTTGTGATTGCGCATCGTTTGTCAACCGTTAAAAATTCGGATTTGATTTTGGTGTTAAACAAAGGAAAAATCATCGAACAAGGAAATCACGCCGAATTGATGGAGGCGGACGGCTTTTACGCCATGCTTTACAACAGTCAATTCAGCAGCGATAACCTGGATGAAACATTTCACCAAACCGAAAAAGAGTTTTTGAAGAGAAAGTAAAAAAAGAGAGAGTAAAAAAGAGAAAAAAAAGAAGAAGAGAAAGAAAAAGAGAGTAAAAAAGAGAAAAAAAAAGAAGAAGAGAAAAAAAAAGAAAAAAAAAGAAGAAAAAAAAGAGGAAAAGTTATGGTTCTGGTTCCGGAAGTTGATTTGGTGGGTGATTTTGAAAGAACGCTCTCCGCGATGATTCAATATTTTTTTGATAATTTGTACATTTTTATATTTGTATTGATTATTTTATTTTTCACGTATTTGGTATCGCGCCTTGTGGATAAAAGTTTTAAACGGTATTTAAAAAACGTTCAATCAAGAATGAAGATGGATATTACGAAATTAGCAATGCTTCGCCATGTTTCCGTCGGTTTTGTCTATCTTTTGGGGGTTATTTTGATTGTCTACACGGTTCCCGGTTTAAGAGCGTTGTCTTCCGCGATTTTAGTCAGTGTCGGTGTGATTGGTTTGGTTTTTGGTATGGCGGCTCAGGACACTTTTGGAAATATCGTCTCCGGAATCGCGCTTTCTTTTTTCAGGCCGTTCAGCGTCGGGGATTTGATTACGGTTCAAGGCTCTTACGGTCGCGTGACGGATATTGATTTGCGCCAAACAACTATTTTAACGAGTGACAATCGAACGATTTTAATTCCCAATTCCGTTTTAAACAAAGAAACCGTCATCAATTGGACATTCCATGATAAAAGCGTCCGATGGTCTTTTAGCATAATCATATCCCATGACAGCGATTTTGATCTTGCGCGCAACATCATTGTGGAAGAAGTGCGCAAAAATCCGAACATCATACCAAACGATGTTCTGTTAAGCGTGTACAACATCACGTCCGAAAACGCACGCGCGCGCATATCGAACTTAACGCCTATGGGCGTTGAAATATTGATTGATTTTTGGGTATACGAACGAGAAAACGCGTACCCGGCCGAATACGCCATTCGAGAAAGCATCAAGAGAAGATTCGACAAAGAAGAAAAAGTGCGAATCCCGCTCCCGAAATACGCTTTGTCCATTGATTCCGAAGAAGAAAAGATTAAAAAATGACTTTTCAAAAACATTTTGAAAAGTTTTTCCCATTTTTATTTGTTTTTTGATTTTAAATTTTATGGTTTGTCATGCCGCTTTTTCTGAATAGCGATATTAATTAACAGATTTTTCATTTGTTTTGTATTTGTCCCGCGTTTGTTTGAGAACGGCGTTAACTTTTTATTTATATTCGTTTTCGTTTCCGTTTGCGTTTCCGTTTTCGTTTCGTTTTCGTTTCGTTTTTCGTTTTCGTTTTTGTTTCCGTTTTTGTTTGTATTTTTACCGGTTTTTATTTGAAATAAAGATTCGGGTGTTTTCAATAATAATTTTGATTTTTTTAACCTTTATTTTATATACTATGACACCACTTATCACGGTTTAATTTGAATTGAATTTATTTAAGGAATGTGCTCTATTATGAAATTTTGGGATCCCAAAATCGAAACCATGAAAAAAAAGGAAATGCAAGCGCTTCAATTTAAGCGTTTGAAAAAGTCGGTCAAAACGGTTTATCGAAACGTTCCGTTTTACAGGCGCAAATTCGACGAAGCGGGCGTTAAACCGGATGATATTCGCTCCCTGGCGGACGCTTCTAAATTGCCGCACACTTTAAGAACGGATTTTACGGACAATTATCCGTTTGGGTTATTCTCGGCGCCGATGGAGGATATTATTCGCATCCACTCTTCTTCCGGAACGACCGGAAAACCCAAAGTCGTCGGTTACACCAAACAAGATATTGAAACGTGGGGAAATCTGTTGGCCCGCAATTTTACAATGATCGGCTTATCAAAAAAAGACATATTCCAAAACTCCGTTAACTACGGTTTGTTTACGGGCGGCCTGGGGATTCACAACGGTATTGAAACGCTCGGCGCAACGGCGATTCCCGCGGGAACCGGAAACACGCTCAGACAATTGGAAATGATGATTGACTTTGGCGTGACCGCTCTTCATTGCACCCCTTCTTACGCTCTTTATTTGGCGGAAACCGCGGTCGACCACAATTATGTCGATCAGCTTAAATTAAAAACGGGATGTTTGGGAGCGGAGCCGTGGTCTGAAAACATGAGAAAAACCATTGAGGATATGCTTGAAATCAAAGCGTACGACTCCTACGGGCTTTCCGAAATGTTCGGTCCGGGAATCGCTTTTGAATGCCAATGCCAAGACGGAATGCATATTTGGGACGACCACTTTTTGGTGGAGGTTTTGGATGAAAACGGAGAACAGGTTTCCGAAGGCGAAAAAGGAGAACTTGTTTTAACCTCTTTAACCCGAGAGGGTTTGATTAACATCCGCTACAAAACCGGAGACATCACGCGCCTTCTTGAGTCGGAATGCGAATGCGGGCGCTGCTCAACGCGCGTTTCTCGAATGATCGGGCGCGCCGACGACATGATTATCGTTCGCGGCATCAATGTTTTTCCAACACAAATTCAGGATGTCATTTCCAAAATTCCGGAAGTTTCAAACCAATTTCAAATCATTTTGACAAGAAACGCCAAAAATTTGGATGAAATGACCGTTCAAGTCGAACTGGAAAAAGACGCGTTTACCGACGACATTTTAAAACTTGAAAAAATTCAGCAACGCGTCGTGTCGGATTTAATGAATGTTCTCAGCATTCGAACCGGTGTTGATTTGTTGGAATTCGGAAGCATTGAAAGAACGGGCGGCAAAGCCAAAAGAGTGATTGATAACAGAAAACCGCTTTAAGCGTTTCCTTTTTTCATCCCCTTTTAAACTTTTTCATTTCCTTTTTAACTTTTTCATTTTTTGAAAAAATTATATCATTTTTTAAAAAAAAAATATTTCATTTTCTTTTTAAACTTTTTTTCAAAAAATTATTAAATCAGAACGTGGTTTTGATTATACGATATAATAAATCGATTTGCCATTCTGTCGTATTCTTTTAATAGACAATAGAACATTAGTGAGTTGTGATTTTATGAAACCGTCTTCATTAACATTTGTAAAAACATATTCCGGAGAGAACATTGATTTTTTATACAAAAAAATAACGGAAGACATTGTTCTTGACGGAAAGGACATCACTTTCGGGCATGCCGGCGAGCCCAAGCGCGCTCGGGAAATTTTTGCGATAATTCAAATTTATGGAAAAGCGATTGAAGATGTTTTGGCCGGAATAACGCCCGAGAATTTCAGATGGGCGGGGGATAAGATCACGGATTATCAAGACAGCTTTCTTGTTCCGCTTTGCGATATCGGAAAACACCGAGGAGACGACACCGATTTTGAATACACCTACATTGAGTTGATGCGCAAATTCAAAACCATAGAAGGGGATATCGATCAAACGAGCGTTTCAAAAGAAAAATTAGCGGAAAATTTAAAATCCGGCATCCAATCCAATCAAAATGTCGGAACCATTTATCATCCGATGTATTGGAATTCTCACAATCCGCCGTGTTTTAATTGGTATCAAGTGCGCCTTTTGGAAGACAACCAAGTTTCTCTTCGGCTTTTATTCCGATCCAATGATTACGGCGACGCGGTTTGGGCGAATTTGTGCGGCATTGCAAAAGCGTTCAATGAGCTTGTCGTCAAACCGGCCGGTTGCGAATTGGTTGAAATCATTTTAACGTCCACGTCCGCGCATATTTACGCAAACGAAGCGGATTTGGCCAAAAAAGTTTCCGGTTTTGAGTGGGACCGAGAAAAAAATGAAAAAAAATCTCCGATATTAAGATTGCTCGGACATAAATAATTCAAAAATAAAAAGCGGGACGGAAACGAATCAACATATTTATTTCATATCCTTTCGTTTTCATTTATAAAATATAATATTTTAATTTCATCGATTAAACAAACATCGGATATCATTTACGGCGTATCGATTAATATTTAGGATAAACGAATTATTAAAATCACATCAGAATCGATATCAAGCAAACATCGGAACCGATGTCAAAATATGGAGCCGATGTCAAAAAAACGAAACCGATATCAAAATTATTATCAAAAACATTATCAAAGTTATTATCAAAAACATTATCAAAAACATTATCAAAATTATTATCAAAAACATTATCAAAATTATATCGAAAATATTATCAAAAATATTGTCTTTTTGCTTATCAAATGATTAACAAAATCTTTATTTAATTCAGGAAAAAAAGCATGTCTGTAAAATACGGTAAAGTTTTTTTGGCGGGCTCGGGTCCGGGGGATCCCGATCTTTTGACCGTGAAAGCACGTCGATTGATTGAAGAAGCGGATGTCGTCATTTATGACCAGCTTCCGGGTGAGGCGATTTTGAATTTAATTCCCGCAAACACCGAAAAAATAGATGCCGGAAAATATGCCGGAAATCATACGTTGACGCAGGATAAAATCAATGAAGCCATTGTTCAAAAAGCCAAAGAGGGAAAAACCGTTTTGCGTTTAAAAGGCGGAGACCCGTACGTTTTCGGACGCGGCGGCGAGGAGGCGGAAGAATTGGTTAAAGCCGGAATCGAATTTGAAATCGTTCCGGGAATCACATCGGCGGTCGCGGCGCCGGCTTACGCGGGCATTCCGATTACGCACCGCGACAACAACTCGATGGTGACGTTCATTACCGGTCACGAAGATCCGACCAAAGAAGAAACGGGCTTGGATTGGGAATTGTTGGCGAAATTTAACGGAACCCTTGTCATTTTTATGGGCGTTAAAATGCTTTCACGCAATTGCAACGAGCTTTTAAAATATGGAAAAGACCCGAAAACGCCCGTGGCTTTGATTGAAAAAGGAACGCGCCCCGATCAGCGCGTCACCATCGGCGTTCTTGAAAATATCGCCGCGTTGGCGGAAGAAAGAAACGTTAAAGCGCCGGCGATTACCGTCATCGGAGACGTCGTCAATTTAAACGCCGTGTTGGGCGAGCAGTATTCAAATTTTTGAAGAATGGAATAAAGAAAAAGAAATAAAAAATCGGAGAGAAGTGTATGGAAAAAAAACCTGTTCTTGCCATTATGCGCCCGGAAACTTACACGGACGCTTCCGAAAGCGTTGCCGAGTCGGCGGGCTTTCGACCGTTTTCCGTTCCGGTTGTGACTTTAAAAGGAATGAAAGACGATGTTTTTGACGGTTTTGTCAACCGCGTTTTTTCTCAAAAAACCGATTTCGTCATTTTTACCAGCGCGAACGGCGTCGATTACACGCTGAAAAACTTAGACGGCGTTTCGGAAACGGATTTTTTAAACGCTTTAAAAAAGATAAAAATCGTTGCTATCGGCCCGACGACGCGCAGCAAACTGGAAAGTTACGGCCTCCAAAGCTCGATGATGCCGGGAGAATACAGTTCCGACGGTCTTGTCAATGATTTGGGAAAAGAAGTATTCGAAAAAGTCGTTGATATTCCGAGAAGTTTTTACGGAACGGAAGTTTTGGTAAAGGGATTGCAAGACGCCGGCGCAACCGTTTATCAAACACACGTTTACACATTGGACATCCCCAAAAACGCGCTTCAAGAGGAATTGATTGAAAAAACGTTAAGCGGTGAAATTGACGCTTTCGCTTTTACCAGCACAATGATGGTTAAAAATTTCATGGCGCTTGCCGAAAACGAAGGCCGGTTTAAAGAAGTGGTCACTCGATTGAATTCGGCTATTGTCGGCGCGATTGGCCATCCGACCGCCCAAACCGTTGAGAGTTTTGGCGTTGTCGTTGATGCCGTTCCGGATGATTTTACGTTTGAGGCGCTCGTAGAAGAAATTCGCAAAAAAATATGATTTTCGGTAAAATGATTGCCGTAGAATAAATCAAAGGAGAAGAACCGCGATAAAAAGATTTGTCGCGAATGATTTGTCTTTTAATTTCCATATTATCATTCATCATGATTTATCATTGCTTGTCGCGCACGAACAATAATGTTAAATATGTAGAATCCGATTTTAAATTGTAACTGTAGAATGCGGATACCTATAAAAATATACAGGAGCCTGGTGTTTATGGTTCAATTCACGTTTACCGAAAAATCAAAAAATATTCATCGAGTGATGAAAGATTTTAAAGTTGTTCCGTTTAAGGAAGTTGAAAAAACTTTAGATGAAGCCTCTCGAAAAGCATTTTCTAATAAAAAATGTGAAAAGTTTGAAACGGCGAAAGTATGAGCCGTTTTTTAAATGAAATATTCGTTTTTGCCGGACCGAACGGTTCGGGTAAATCAACCGCGATTAAATCTTTTTTAGAAAACAAAGCTTGCCCGGAAGACTATATCTGTCCGGACAATCTGGTTCCCTCCGACAAAAAGGAGAGCATCGATGCTTACATGAAAGCCATGATTTTGGCCGAGGAAAAGCGGATTGAAAATTTAAATTGCGGCAAATCTTTTACGTTTGAGACGGTTTTGTCGACAAAATCGAAAGTTGATTTTTTAAAAGAAGCCAAAACCAAAGGCTTTCGAATTACGGCGATTTATATTACGACATCCGATCCCGACATTAATTTTAAACGAATCCAGATTCGTAAGAAACAAGGCGGTCACGGCGTTCCAAAATTTAAAATTTATTCCCGTTATAAAAAATCCATGTCGTTGATGGCGGATGTTATTGATATTGCGGATGAAGCTGAAGTTTATGATAATTCGCAGGAGTCTCCGATTCATGTTTTTGAAAAGAACGAGTTTGGAGAAGTCATCCTTCTCAACCGAGAATTGAGAGAGGAATGGGTGGACCGGTATATTACAAAACCGCTGAAGAAAAAAGGCATTTTAATTCATGAAGATTTGACGTGTGAGGAAACGGTGGCCTTCATGAACGAGGAGTAAATCTTTTTGAGAAACGACAAATATATAATCTGAGCGAAGTATTTATCTTTTATTCGGCTGATTTGAATCAGCAACAGCATTAATCCAAAAAATTCAGAGGAAAAAAAATGGTTATCGGAGTTACAATGTTAAATGTCTTGCCCGGATCGGAAAAAAACGCTTACAAAGATTTAAAATCATTTACCGGCGTGAAAGATGTTTATCACGTTTTTGGAGAATTTGATTTCGTTGTCATTGTCGAGCTTGAAACCCTTCGCGAACTCAATGACATCGTCGATAAAATTCGTGAAAGCCCGAATGTGACGGCCACGCAAACAATCGTCGGCGCGGAACTTTAATTTCAATAAGATTCCTTTCTTTCTTATTTTCTTTTTTATTTTTACATCATTCGCTTCTGCTTCTTTTACTTTTGTTTCTTTCAATTTCGATTCTTACACTTCTGTTTCTTTCAATTCTGTCTTTCTCAATTCTTTTTCTTTCAATTCTGTTTTTTTCAATTCTGTTTTTTTTACTTCTGCTTCTTTCATTCCTGCTTCTTCACTTCTGCTTCTTTCGCTTCTGCTTCTTTTACTTCTGCTTCTTTTACTTCTGCTTCTTTTACTTCTGCTTCTTTTACTTCTGCTTCTTTTACTTCTGCTTTTTTTACTTCTGCTTCTTTCATTTCTGCTTCTTTTACTTTTGCTTCTTTTACTTCTGCTTCTTTTACTTCTGCTTCTTTTACTTCTGCTTCTTTCACTTCTGCTTCTTTTATTCCTGTTTCTTTTACTTTTGCTTCTTTTATTCTTGATTTTTTACGTTTGATTTTTTACGTTTGATTTTTTTACTCCGGCTTCTTTTACTCATGATTCTTTTACTTCTGTTTTTTCCATTTTTATTTTCATTTTTATTTTTTTGTTTTTTTGTTTTTTTTGTTTTTGTTTTCATTAACAGGAATAATGCGAATAAAAATACTATTAAAATTCTATTAAATCAACAAAACTTTTTTATGTGTTTGATTCTGAAAGCATAGGACTTAATACGTAAATATTGAAATAGGATTTGTAAAAACAGACAATAACATAAAAACATATAAAAACAACAAAGGCGATTCTTTTTGGGAACTATCAGTGAAAAAATATTTTGTCGGGCGACCGGCGGTGATGTTAAAGCGAATGATTTTGTTTTGGCGAACGTGGATTACGCCATGGCGCATGACGGGACAAGCGTTCTTGCGGTGAAATCTTTCCGCGAAATGGGGGTTGCTCAGGTTTGGGATTCCGAGAAAATCATTATTCCGTTTGACCATTTGATTCCTGCCAGCACGGATGTGGCGGCCGGTTTGCAAAAAGATATTCGCGGATGGGTAAAAGAGCAGAATATTTCTCATTTTTATGAGGGGGGAGAAGGGATTTGCCATCAAGTTCTTCCGGAGCAAGGATTTGCGCTTCCCGGAAAATTAATTGTCGGCGCCGATTCTCATTCTTGCACTTACGGGGCGTTTGGCGCTTTTGGAACCGGGGTCGGCGCAACGGACATGGCCGAGATTTTTGCGACCGGAAAACTTTGGTTTAAAGTTCCGGAAACCATTCGAATGACGGTGGACGGGAAATTAAACGACGGTGTTTTTGCAAAAGACTTGACGCTTTATTTAATCGGCAAAACCGGAATTTCCGGCGCGACTTACAAAGCCGTTGAGTTTTACGGGGACGCCGTTTTTAATTTATCCGTTTCCGGGAGAATGACGCTTTGCAATATGACCATTGAAATGGGCGCAAAAGCCGGCATCGTTTCGCCGGATGAAAAAACATTTGAATTTTTAAAAAACCGTTCGCAAGCCGATTTTGAACCGATTTATGCCGACGAAGACGCGAGTTATTGCCGCGACGTCGTGTATGACGCAAAGGACATTGAGCCGCAAATCGCATGCCCGCACGAAGTCGACCATGTCGTCCCCGTCGGAAAAGTTACCGGAACGCCGATTGACCAAGCGTTTCTCGGCACATGCACAAACGGCCGCTTGGAAGATTTATCCGTTGCCGCCGATATATTAAAAGGAAAAACCGTCAAAATTCGAACGATTGTCGCGCCCGCCTCCAGAAGCGTCCTCTTAGAAGCCGTTCAAACCGGCATTTATGAAACCCTCCTCAAAGCCGGCGTCAGTTTCATCACGCCCGGCTGCGGTCCCTGTTTGGGCGCGCATCAGGGCATTCTTGCCGAAGGAGAGAATTGCATTTCAACCGCCAACCGCAATTTCAAAGGCCGAATGGGAAAAGGCGGATTTATTTATTTGGCGTCTCCCGCAAGCGTTGCCGCCGCCGCGCTGAAAGGAGAAATCATTGACCCGAGAGAATATCTTTAATTATTTTTTTGTTTAAATTAATATTATATTTTCTCTCTTTTAGTTCTCCTCTTTTCATTTTTTTATTTATTTTCATTTCTTTTTTTCTTTTTCCATTTTATTCTTATTTAATTTGTTTTATCTACAATTGAAGAAGTGTATATATTCAAAAAAGATGAGAGTTCTCCGATATATTAGATGAAAAAGACATCGGTTGAAGATAAAAAAAGAAAAAAAACAAACAGGAAGTAAGTAAAAAAAATCGGAAGCAAGTAAAAAAACAAAAAGAAAGCAAATAAAAAACAAACAGGAAACAAGTAAAAAAAACAAAAAGGATGTAAGTAAAAAACAAACAGGAAACAAGTAAAAAAAACAAAATGGATGTAAGTAAAAAACAAACAGGAAACAAGTAAAAAAACAAAATGGATGTAAGTAAAAAACAAACAGGAAACAAATAAAAAATAAACCGGAAACAAGTAAAAAACAAACAGGAAACAAATAAAAAACAAACGGGAAACAAATAAAAAGCAAACAGGAAACAAATAAAAAACAAACGGGAAACAAATAAAAAGCAAACAGGAAACAAATAAAAAACAAACGGGAAACAAATAAAAAGCAAACAGGAAACAAATAAAAAACAAACGGGAAACAAATAAAAAACAAACGGGAAACAAATAAAAAACAAACGGGAAACAAATAAAAAACAAACGGGAAACAAATAAAAAACAAACGGGAAACAAATAAAAAACAAAC
>JAVESN010000029.1:0-18621 GCA_034006575.1 Methanimicrococcus sp. | reverse complement strand
ATCGGAATTGTGCAATCAGGTTAAATTTAACCTGAAAAAAAACAAAATAAAAAAGGGCTGATAGATCAGCGGGAGATCGCTACCTTGGCATGGTAGAGGCCTCGGGTTCAATTCCCGATCAGTCCATAAATACTACAAACACGGGGTCTCGGTTTTCCGGGGTCCCTTTTTTTATCTAAAATGAGATACGTATTTTACAATTTTCTTGAATATCATCACGATTTATATCAAAATAAATTTCTTTAACAACTTTTGATTTTTTATTTTATCGCCTTGAAGAAAACTGATTTGAATAAAGGACATATTTGTTTTCATAAGTTGAATTACTGAATCGACGGCATGAACTAAATATAATATAAATCTGAATATATGATTTTTGGATTGACCAAAATATTTAAGGGCTTAATTACATTTAAAAATCATTATAAGAACGATTTAATAAAAACTATAAACTTTCAAACGGGAGGAATTAAAAATAGAAATAATCATACTTGTTATTATTACTATCATAATTATTGTATTAATATCAATTTTCCTTCATAAATTATTACGAAAAAGAAATGAATTTACATATTATTCGGAAGATGTTGAAAAATGGGCCGCCAACTTAGATATACAATTGGAAAAACAATATGATATAATAAATTCAATTGTAAATCTTATAAAAAATTATGACATAAATGAATATAATTTTGTAAAAGATGTTACAGAAATTCGCGGTAAAAATTTATCGGTTTTTGAAAAAGCGAGTAGTATAGACATGGCGCTTCAAAGAATTTATAAAATAACAGATCTTACTCCAAAAATTACAGCAACGCCGATGTATACAGATTTAATAAAAGAAATAAAAAAGGAATCAAATAATACGGCATCAGCAAAAAAAAGATATAATCAAGCCGCATCCAGTTATAATAAAAGAATTAACATGGTACCCTATTCATATTTTGCAAAAAGATGGGGATTTGAAAAAAAACCATTGTTTCAATCATCATACCAATCCGTTCAAAAGCATGAATCAAAAACAGACTATGAAACATACAATTCTAAAGAATTATTCAAATAACAAGAAAAAATAAACGTCACTTAAACTTGTAGTATGGGAAAGGTCAAATGATTATTCTAATCAGTCTATTATTGTTTTTAAAATTTTTTGACCATTCTTAAATTTCTCAAAACAAAACGACTGTAAAATTCCAAAAAACCTTTGATTTGCCGTCCAAGTTCATTTTTTGGAACAAAAAAGATTCAAATATTTTATTTTTTATTTTCATATTAGTATATATATACGTATGCCTGTTTTAAGGGTGCCGGTAAGAATAAACTATTTTAAAAAACGACCGGAACAAACAACAAACCATAAAATGAGCATAACGAATACTTTATAATCTATTTCTTCAATCTATGATATAATAAATAATATAGGAGATATATATTTTAAAAAGGCATTTAAAAACAAAAAAATATGGTCGGTCTATTAAAATTTAAGGGAAGAAATATGCAAAAAAAAGTATTGGTCGTTGATGAAGAGGATTTACTTCGAAATCTTCTTGCTCAAATCATTCAAAATTCGGGATATTTCGTTGAACAATCTAAAAACAAAGAGAAAGCCGTTGAAATATACAAAAAAACGAACCCGGATATCGTCATCATAAATACCATTAATCCAAGCGCCGACGGAATTCAAATTGCGGAAAGCATTTTGAAAAATGATTCCGATGCCGTCATTGTTGTGCTGACTTCCTTTTCTTCAACCAAAAACAATGAACTCTTAAAAGTGGGCGTCAAAGAAGTCATCGAAAAACCCTTCAAAAGCGTTGATTTAATTGATGTTATCAAAAAACATACTGAATAAATAAATATATGAATAAACAAATATATAAATAAATAAATGCCGAACACTCTTATTTTGAATCAGAATCAATATATTGGATTAATTATTTGTTTTAATTTGAATTTTATTTAAATTGTTTTTTTATCGAGTACCGGATAGTTTCGACCCTGCCGTTTTTAAAAAAAGAAGCGTTTAAAAAAGCATTTAAAATAAAAACACTTTTAAAAACTCCTAAAAATCAATTGGTTAAAGATTGAATCGGCGCCGGAATTCGACCTCCGCGCTTGATAAATTCTTCCGAGCTGAAGGCGGACACATTCATAACCGGCGCAGAGCCCAAAAGACCGCCGAATTCGACGCTGTCGCCGACTTTTTTGCCGACGGCGGGAATCAAGCGAACGGCGGTTGTTTTTTTGTTAATGACGCCGATTGCCATCTCATCGGCAATGATTGCGGAGATGGTGGATGCGGACGTGTCTCCGGGAACGGCAATCATATCCAAGCCGACGGAGCAAACGCAAGTCATGGCTTCCAATTTTTCAAGCGACAACGCCCCGTCTTGGACGGATCGAATCATTCCGGCATCCTCGCTTACCGGAATAAAAGCGCCGCTCAAGCCGCCGACAGAAGAAGACGCCATAGCGCCCCCTTTTTTAACCGCGTCGTTTAAAAGAGCCAAAGCCGCGGTTGTTCCGTGCGTTCCGCATCTTTCAAGACCCATCGCCTCTAAAATCTCGGCGACACTGTCCCCGACCGCAGGCGTCGGCGCCAAAGAAATATCGACAACGCCGAACTCAACGCCGAGCCTTTGAGAAACTTCGCGCGCCGCCATCTCGCCCATCCTTGTGATTTTAAAAGCCGTTTTCTTAATTTCTTCCGAAATATCACCCAAAGACGGATTTTTCAACCTTCGAAGCGCGGAATTCACGACGCCCGGGCCGCTAACACCGGCGTTAATGACGCACTCCGCTTCCCCGACACCGTGAAACGCGCCGGCCATAAACGGATTGTCATCCGGCGCATTGGCGAAAACAACCAATTTGGCGCAGCCGATACTGTCGGATTCGGCCGTCAGCTCCGCCGTTTTTTTAATCATATTTCCCATCAAGGCGACGGCGTCCATATTGATGCCCGCTTTGGAGCCGGCCAAATTAACGGAAGAGCACACGCGCTCCGTTTGAGAAAGCGCTTTTGGAATGGATTCCAACAAACGGCGATCCCCGTCCGTCATTCCCTTTTGAACCAACGCGCTGAAACCGCCGATAAAATTCACGCCGACTTCTTTTGCAGCTTTATCCAACGTTTTTGCAACGGAAACGAAATCCGGATTCTTGCAAGCTTCCGCGGCGATTGCAATCGGGGTTACCGAAATGCGTTTGTTGATAATCGGAATGCCGTAAAGTTCTTCAACGGCTTCGGCGGTGCCGACTAAATTTTCCGCTTTGCCGACAATTTTTTCATAAATGTTTTGATTGAAAATATCAATATCGGGATGAGAACAATCTCTTAAACTGATTCCCATGGTGACGGTTCGAATATCCAAATGCTCCATTCGAACCATATCGATGGTTTCTAAAATCTCTTCAGACGTCAAATACATAAAAAAACTCCTTAAATGCGGTGCATGTATTTGAAAACATCTTCATGCTGAACGCGAATTTCAACTTTAAACTCTTGACCGACTTGCGTCATTTTGTCTTGAAAATCTTTTAAAACAAAATTCTCGCTTTTGACTTCCCCAATCATTAACATGGTAAAAATATCTTCCATTAACGTTTGGCGAATATCGATAATATTGACGCCGAAATCCGACATCACACGCGTCACGCCGGCAACAATTCCGACCGTGTCAACACCGATAACGGTGATTACAAAACGATTCGTTTTCATAATAATTCCTTGAAATTTAAATGAATATTAAAGAATATAAAAATAAAATGATTTAATGAACTGAATGGACAAATATAATTCAAACAATTTAAAACCTGTTATTTGAGGTTTGCCGGCAACCCTTCTCTTACAAAATGGTTTTTAAAAGCGTCGATACCGATACAATAACAGCGAATAAGATATAAAACGCAAAGCGGCAGACCCCTCAAAAGAAAGCGCGCCCAAACAGCGAAAACAACCCGTGTTTTTAAAAATTCAAAAACGATTGACAAATGTTTTGGGTAAAAGTAAAAAAAGAAATGAAATGAAAAGTTTTGAAAAACTTTCCATAAAATTTAAAAACGATTTTTAATCGAATTTAAACCCTTTGTTTTTCTCAATATGCGCCACCAGTCCGCCGTCGTTTAAAATGGTGATCATGGCGTCCGGAAGCGGAGAAAACGTCAATTCGATTCCTTTGGTGACATCTCGAATAACGCCGCCGGCCAAATCAACTTCCAATCGGTCGCCCTCGTCGATTTGATCGGTGTCGCAAATCAAAACCGGCAAGCCGACATTGATGGCGTTTCTGTAAAAAATGCGCGCAAAGGATTTCGCTAAAACGGCGCTGACGCCGGCCATTTTAATGATTGTCGGCGCGTGCTCGCGAGAGGAGCCGAGACCGAAGTTGTTTCCGCCGACAACAAAATCCCCTTTTTGAACCTTTTTCGCGAATTCCGGATCGGCGTCTTCTAAAACGTGTTTTGCCAATTCCGGCAAATTGGTTCGAAGGTGGAACAAGCGGCCCGGAGCGATATGATCCGTGCTGATGTCGTCACCGAATTTGAAAGCTCTGCCATTATAAATTGTCTCAGACATTAAATCACCTCGCGCGGATCGGCAATAACGCCCGCGATCGCCGTTACGGCGGCCGTTGCCGGAGATCCGAGATAAATAAATCCTTCCGTGTTGCCCATTCGGCCCTGGAAGTTTCTGTTTTGCGTTGCCAAACACGCTTCGCCGTCGGCCAGCGCGCCTTCGTGAACGCCGACACACGGGCCGCATCCGGGAGCCATGATGATTGCGCCGGCTTTGATAAACGTTTCAATGTATCCTTTTTGAACGGCTTGCAAAAAGATTTCCTTTGAGGCCGGAACGACAATCAAACGCGTGTCCGGATGCCTGTGTTTTCCTTCCAGAATTTTCGCGGCGATTTCAAGATCGTCCAATCGGCCGTTGGTGCAGGTTCCGATAAAAACTTGGTCGATTTTCGTTCCCGCGATTTCGGCAACCGTCACGGTATTATCCACCGTGTGCGGTTTTGAAATCGTCGGTTCCAATTCGGAAACGTCAATGTCAATCACGCGTTCGTAAACAGCGTTTGCGTCGGCTTTGATTTCTTTAAATTTATCGCCGCGGCCGCGTTCTTCAAGATACGCTTTTGTCGTCGCGTCCGTTTCAAAAAGACCGGCTTTGGCGCCGGCTTCAACGGCCATGTTGGCCAATGTGAATCTTTGAGACATGGTCATTTTCTCAACCGTCTCCCCGCGGAATTCAAGCGCTTTGTAAGTCGCGCCGTCCGCGCCGATCAAACCGATTAAATGAAGAATCAAATCTTTGGCGTAAACGCCTTTTTTAAATTCTCCGGTCACGTTAACCAAAAAGGTTTCGGGAACGCGGAACCAGGTTTTGCCCAGAGCGATTCCGACGGCGACGTCCGTTGAGCCCATTCCGGTTGAAAACGCGCCGAGCGCGCCGGACGTGCAGGTGTGGGAGTCCGCGCCGATTAAAATATCTCCGGGATTGACATAGGTTTCAACCAAACGTTGGTGGCAAACCCCTTCTCCGGCTTCGGAAAGGTGCGCGCCCGTTTTTTTGGAAAACGTTCGAAGAATGACGTGCGCGTTGGATAAATCTTTTTGAGGACTGGGCGCGGCGTGGTCAATGAATAAAACCGTACGATCCGGATTGGCGGCTTGAACCAAATTCATTTTTTCAAGTTGCTGAACCGCAAGCGGTCCCGTTCCATCCTGAACAGCGGTCACATCGACATCGACAAGCGTAATGTCGCCGGCATAAACCTCTTTGCCGGCACGGCCACTGATAATCTTTTCAGCTAATGTTTGCGGTTTTTGTGCCATATTTAATCACATTTCAATACATTTCAAAAATTAAAAAGGAACAGATAAAAAGAAAACGAAAAGCGAAGTCAGCTCCTCGAATATAATAGACTCTGTTTTGGATAAGTCAATTGACTTTAAATATAAAATATTATTGCAAAAGCGCGGAAATTATAATTTTTGCATTTGTAAAATTAATTATTGATTTCTTATCCTGTTTCGTTCACTGAAATAGGTTATTGCAAATATATATATTATCAAAAAAATGAAAAAAGCCAATTTAATATTTCTTAAATCCGGAGAGCTGACCAATGCGAAATATAAAACGACAAAAACCAACAACACTGTGATCATTTTCCATATTTTTGGCACATGCATAACTAAAGTGGATAAAATCATAAGCGGTAAAACAACGAATATTAAGAGAGAATCCGCCGAACTGTAATCCGTCAATTCAGAAAATAAATATGCAATCACATTTAAAATAACAAATAAAATAATAAACACAGTATGTTTTTTTTGCTCATTTTTCATTAAATTCCTCATTCTGAAAAATAATAAGAATTATATAATTTTTTCGAAAAACCATCATTGTAAAAAAAGAAATAAAAGAAAATAAAACTGAAAATACATACACTTCTTCATTGAATACGATATTTACAATCTCAATAAATTTTTTAATTTATCAATAATCAAATCTGTATATTGGATGGCAAGAGTAATAAACACAATTGCTATTAAATATAGAAATAAATTTGCCCATATATTTAAAATATAATATGTTGTTCCCTGATAAGTATAGATATAATTATTCAAAAAAATCCAAATTATAAAATAGAATGCAATCAACAAAAAAATAATAAAAACTATTGTTTTTAAATATTTTGTTTTTGGTTTAGGACGAGACGAAACATAATAATATAAAAGGAATAGAAATCCGAGCATATAAAACAGCTGAGAAAGAGTGCTTAATGTTGGAGAATTATAAGAATTTGAAAAATAAATAAAAATACTAATAAAAAAAACTAAAAGTATCAGGAAAATACCAAAAAAAAGAATAAATTTATTTTTTTTCATATGATAACACCTTCAATAAATTAAAAAGGATATAAATATCCTTTATGAAATAAAATACTTATATACTCGTGAACCTACACCCAATGTAATGTACAAACCCGGAATATTAATACCCAATGTATAGAAGTAAACTGCAGCATAAGACATATTAATATCTAAACTGCCGTCATTATTTTTAGCAACTACGTAATAAAGTTGAATTGCATATGCCAGTCCACCCACTAATGCTGCGGGAACGGCAAGACTACCACTTGAAAGTAGAACAATCGCTGAAGCAATTAAACCTAAAATAGCGGTTGATCCGAGAACAGCATCACTCGCATCAATAGGTGAAAGATAAACATGAACACCGCCTGTTACTGAATTGCCATAGTTTTCAGCATAACTTCCACGACCAAACCCAACAGATGATGCCGCAGCAGCACGTATTATAGATAGAGTATCATCAGAACATATAAAATTATCAGAAAAAACATTATTCAATTTTAAAACTTCACTTTCAATCTGATTAGAAGAAATATTTTGAGAAATTAAATTGTTCTGTTTTGAAGTAAACAAAGATTGAAGATCATTTTGTGAAACAGCTGTAAAATAAATTCTGTTTTGATTCACATCATCTCTTTTCAGAACCCCATAAATTATTTCGTTTTCAATTGTCTCCATAACAATAATTTGTTCATTTAAAGTTTCATATAATATCTTAGAATGTTCTGCAATATATTCAATTTCTTGCTCTAAATGTTTATTTTTTAATTCATCGGCTTGTGCATTCACTATTGGTGCAAAAGTCATACCAATAAATAACAATATCATCAAAAATGAAACACTAGATTTAAATATAAATTTTTTTATCATATTTTTTCACTCCTGTAGAGGAGCAAGTAGATAATATAAATACTTAAAACGCATATTATCACTTGCTTCAATGCAATTTGTGGGTTCAAATCTCTGTAAACATTTTTGAGCCCACATACAATTAAAATATAATTGTACAATAATAAAAAAATTCAAGAATTATATAAATTTTTGGGGCATAAAATAGTATAAATAAATGGTAATTAGATAAAAATATTAATTAGAAATAATTCGTTTTTCAAAAAAATTATTGGTTGCTTAAAATATGCAATTCTCTCTCCCTTTTTCGGTCGATGAACGGCTCAATCTTAACAATAACATAAGTGTCGTCACCGTATTCTCTTTTCAATTTAAATTCGATTTCCTGCTGAATCAAATTGGCTTCTTCCACCGTTAAATTTTCATCGACCATGATGTGAACATCAACGGATTTTGCGCTTCCGAGTTTTCTTGTTTTTAAAGAGTGCGCGTTTAAAACGCCGTCGCAACCGATTGCGATGGCTATGATTTCATCATTTATCTCCTCGTCCAAAGAAGCGTCCATCAAATCGTTTGCGTTGTGGTAAAGGATTTTAGAAGCCACGTAAAGAATGTAAAACGCCAACAGTATCGCTAAAATCGGATCTAAGACAGCCCACTGCTCCCCGAACAGAATCGTCACGCCGATTCCGGCCGCGACCCCGACAGAAGCAAAGGCGTCTGAGCGATGCTCCCAAGCGTTGACTTCAATCATTTCGCTTCCGATTTTTTTCGCTTCTCGATAAGTGTATCGGAAAAGCAATTCTTTTAAAACGACGGAAATGAGCGCGACGATAAACGTGATCATGGAGGGGGTTTGAAAAGAGACTCCGGTGATAAAGTCATAAACGCGGCTGGCGCCTTCGTAAAAAATCATCAAACCGGCAAAAAACAACATGATTCCGACAAAAAAAGAAGTCAGGGTTTCGATTTTTTTGTGCCCGAAATGATGGGAATCATCCTCCGGCCTTTCGGAAATATGGATGCTGAAAATAACCACAAAATCCGTCAACAAATCCGACAAAGAATGAACCCCGTCCGCGATTAAAGCGGTGCTGTTTCCGATGATTCCGACACTGACTTTAAAAATGGTTAAAACGATATTGACAATCATCCCGACAACCGTGACAAAGACACCCTCCTTTGAAAGTGTCGCCGTCGGTTGTTGACAAGAAGCCGCCGAATCTAAAGTATCAGAATTTTTCAAAATAAAACCCCGGTCCAAAAATGATTGAAAATAAATGCTATAAATTTCCTCATATTAAAAAACGCTATTAATCTATATAAAAAGCAAACAAAATAAATTTTATTTTCAACAATTATTTTAAATGAAATGAAAAATGTTGATGTTATCGAAAAATAAAAATGGAATAAAACGATACAAAAAAAGATACAAAAAAGTTTCCGCCTTTTTAAAACTTTTAAAAATGATCGGTCGTTTCGTTGTTTGATGCGGTGTGCTTTTAATAAGCCGTTTACCGTTCAGATTTGTTTTAAGTTAAAATTGACCAAACGCTTTCGTTGTTTGGCACGGCGTGTTTTTAACAAGACTTTTGCCGTTCTTTTTTGTTTAAAGTTTTTAAAAACGATCAATCGTTTTCGCTTTTTGGCGCGGTGCGTTTTTAACAAGACTTTTGCCGTTTGACTTGGGTTGACAACTATGGTCTTATAAAAAATATAAAACAGAAATAGAAAAAATAAAAAAGAAGGAAAACAAAAAAATAAAAATGGAAAGCCGAATGAAACGGCATTTCCCGTAAAAAGATTATGCCGCAATAGGCGCAACCGGTTCGTCGGTAACCTGAAGCCTTCCCGCCGGCTCTTTGACGACGGTCACCGGAAGCGGTCCGAAATAAACCGGCGGATAAACCGAATAATCCGGGTAAACCGGTTGCGGGATTTCAATCGTTTTTACACGAGACCATGTGTTTTGATCGTAGACGTGAATTTCCTTGCTTGAGAAAATATACAAATAATCATCAATGTAAAGAGATCTTTGAACGGTTGCGTTTTTATGATAATCGTCTTTGATCAATGAAATAATGTTGTCTTTCACTTCGAGAATGTAAGCGTGCTCATAGCCCGGAATGACAATCAAACTCTTTTCGGCATCCCAGAGGAAGGAATGGTGGTCGTACAAATTGATGTATTGATCGCTGTCAAAGTAATAACTGTCAATTTCATCCGGATTGTTGACATCCGTGACATCGAATAATGTCAATTTATATTGTCTGTCTCTCCAATCGCCGGTTTCACCGACACCGAGAATGAGTGTTTCACTCAGCGGATGCAAATAGGTGGAATAGCCCGGAAGTTTGAGTTCACCCAGAATCTGCGGATTTTGAGGGTCGCTTAAATCAATCACAAAGAACGGATCGATTTGTTCATAAGTGACCAAATAAAGTCTGTCGCCGACATAACGAGAACTTTTAACATCTTCGCGCGGCGCCAATCCGCTTAATTTGCCCGTCACGCTCATATCGGAATCAAAAACATAAACGGAAGTTTCCTGTTGACTGTTTTCTGTTCTCCAATTGCTTCCGGCGGTGGCAATCACATGCAAATACCCGTCGTGTTCGTTCATCGAGAATTGATCATTGATTCTTCCTTGAACAAATCCGGATGTGACTTCAAATGTTTTTAAATCGATTTTCGTAACCGTTGTTTTTTCGGCTTCCTCGATGATGCGAGAGGAATATTCATTGTAATCTTTATAATAACGATCATTCAACTCAATGGCTTCTTCTTCGTTCAATTCGGAAGCGTAATTGTAAATGATTTCATCCATCGCCATGGATTTGACACGGTCGCTTAAATCGTAGCCCATGACCGTTTTAATTTCTTTCATGACAGAAGACGGGAAATAATCGCTGCCGTTATTGACAATGAAATCCAGTTCTATTTTTTGAGTGTCGGGATAGTAATAATTCGTTAAATAAATATTATTTTCCGAAGTGTACATGATTGTGCTGTAAGAGCCGATTAATGCAATCAAATCATTTGTTTGGCCGGATTTAACATCCATTTTGGAAACATAATACGTAACGCTGATATCGGGCATAATCATATCGGGACCGTACGGATAATAGCAGTTCTCATACGGAACGGCTTTTTCCATATACATAATCGGATAGTGAAGAGATTTATAATTTTGAGTCACCAAAAACAATTCTCCGTCAATCATACGGGAATTCACATAACCGCCGTCAAACTCTTGCTTCCATTTCATTTGGGGTGCGGACGGGTCTTTGATGTCATACGCTTTAATGAGATTATAATCGATTGTAATCAGCGTATCATCATACAAGTAAAGGCTGCCGCCGGAATCTGTTATATTTGAAATAATACTTGCCGTTTCGGGAGGAAGAGCGTTTATGACGTACGTGATTTGTGTGCTGTTGTAATTATAATAGGAATAATATTTGTCTTCATGGAAAATCATATCCGTCGGATAACTTAAGCCGGGGGAGTAATAGATGAGTTTGCCGTCGGTTTTAACAATGTCGGCTTCATCGACGCCGGAAACTTGAACATTTGTTCCGGAATAACGACTGCCGCCGTCCGCTTCTGCAACGGCCGCATCTTCCATTGCCATCGGTTCTGCCGGAGACATTGGAGCTTCAAAACCGGTTCCCGAAACTTTGGAATAACTGACCGAGTTATAAAAAACAGTGCCGCCGCCTCTTTTTTCGAGGGATTCAAAAAAGGATTTCATTTCTTTTTCGGATTTGAATGATTTGGTTCCGACATCATCCGATTTGGAAGAATCGCCGGATAAACAGCCGCTGATAAAAACCGCGCTGATTAAAACCAAACACAAAACAAATAGTGTTTTCATATTCATGTTTAAACCTTCTTCTTTGGAATTTTTGTTAATCAATAAATAACTTTCATAAAAAAATGACAGTGAAAATGAAATTAAAATTTCATAAACATTCCAAATCATGGAATTAATGAATTAAAAAAGGAGTGCGTTTTATATATACATTTATTAAACTGCAACTTCAACTGAAGTTTAAGATAAAAACAGGTTCAAATTTCAATACAATTTCAAATTTCAGATTTAAATGTTTGGATTTTGAATATTTCGACACACAGTTATTCTTTCAGGTTTTTCTAAAAGATATGAATTCGAAAACTTTTTTAAAAAAATCCGTAAAGCTTTTGTTCGTATTTTTTTTCCTTTTAATTTTTATGACGACAGCGTCATCCGTAACTTTTGCCTCTTCGTCCGATTCTTTTTCAACGCATTTGGATGAGTGGAATTTAACGCCAAACGGCGCTGTTCTTTTAATTGTTGACGGGATGGGTTCTTATTACCTTTTTCCGGAGTTAAAAGGAGAAACTTTGGAAGGAGAATCGATTCAAAAAGCTTCATGTTCGGTTTTGCCTGATATTTATAAAAATGGTTTCCGAATCTCGGAAATGACGGTTCCGGTTCCGATGACTGAAATCGGGCATTCCGTCTTGGTAACCGGAAACCCGTCGGCAGATTCTGAAATGGTCGGATACACGGATTCAACAATCATGGACGCTCTCAGAAAAGAAGGTTTTTTGTGTATCGGTGTGATGCAGCGCGGGGATTTTGAATCCATGCGTCAAAAATTTGATGTGATTGCTTATGATAAAACGAACTCGGTCAACAATATGGAATTTATCGTCCAAACAAACGAATTTGCCGATTCAAATAAAAAAGTCGTTCAAGAAATCACATCCGTTTTAGAATCTCATAAAAACCGCGCCTCTTCTTATACAAATACAAAAAATATAAGCGACAAATATGCCGGATACAACCGCTGGGGATTGGATGCGGCGGTTGAGGTTTTGTCCGTCATGGAAAAATATCCTGACCAAAAGTTTATTCTTGTCGTCAATGTCGGCGCAGTGGATTCGACCGGTCATTATCGAGGTTATTACGCTTATTTGGAAGTGATTGAAAATCTGGATTCGGATTTGACAAAATTATATGAAAAATGCCGCCGAAACAATATTTTTCTTTTAATCACCGCGGACCACGGCATGTCTTTTGAATCACAAAGTAAAAAAAGCGGCGGCCACAGTTCGGCCAAATATTCAAAAACAAAGGAATCCCTTTCGATTCCATTTATTGTTTACGGAAATAATGTTTTGAAAGACACAATTCATTATCATCCGGCTTTACAAGAAGATATAGCGCCGACATTAATTTCTTTATTTAATTTACCGAACACTCCTCGTTTTTCAAAAGGAAGCATATTGCCGGTGAAAGAAAAGCCTTCTTTTCATTTGGAATCCCCCGAACCGATTCAAATTCAGTTGTATCAATTAACGGGAGACGGCCAAACCCAAGTTTTTAACTCGTTGGGTTTTAATCGTGACGCTGTTTTTTCAAATTATTCAATTTCCGGACTTCCCCCGGGGAAATATTTATTGCAATGGGAAACGAAGTCCTCAAAAATATCTTATTCTCAAAATGAAGTTCAATTTCAGCTCACAAGCGACACAAAAATTGATTTGTCGGATTATTTGAAAAAGCCAAGCTTTTCGTTCTTCAATTCTTCTGAAAACAACAATTCGTCACTTTCAAAAAAAACCGATTTTGCTTCTTCTTTAAACCTTTCAAAATCGGTTTTAATATTATTAATTGCCGTTTTGAATCTTGCAGGTGTCGGTACTCTTTATTATATTTACAAGAAAAAAGAAAAATAATTTATCCAAAAATTCCAATCCGCATAAATAAAAAAAGAGAAATCATAAATGATTTTAATCTCTCTTACAATCTCCGCCGGCCACTTTCCCGTCAACCAATAATGTTCGTAACGCGTCGCGACAAGCAGCAACAGCCGGAGCGCCGGATGTAATTGAAATAACTTCCATCGTTTCCATTATTTCATCTTTGGTTGCGCCGTTATGGATTGCGCTTCTCATTTGAGACATGACGCATGATTCGCATTGTTTTGATGCGACGACGGCAAGCGCCATTAATATTTTATATTTTGCGGGAAGTACGCCGTCAGACAATAATCTGCCGTCACATCGACCGTAATATTTGACAAACTCTTCGTCTATTTCTGCTAAAGTTTCAAGAACGTAAGGTTTAAAGCCCATTTTATTGCCGATGCTTTCTAAAACTTCTTTTCCGGTTTGTGTTTTTGCCTGTTCATCCATTTTTTTCCCTCTCTATTATTTTAATGCGTATTATTTTTTCGTTTGAGGAATTATAATAAGCACAAAATAAATACGCCTTTCTTTATATAACAATTTTGTATTTTATCCTCAATTTTTTAAATCATTCATTTTTTGATTTGGGGTTTTTGATTTTTTTGTTTTGGAAGTTTTTAGTTTAGAAGTTTTTAATTTAGGAGTTTTTTGTTTTGGAAGTTTTTAGTTTTGGAAGTTTTTAGTTTTGGAAGTTTTTAGTTTTGGAAATTTTTTGTTTTGGAATTTTTGATGGGGTTTTTTGGCTTTGTTTTTATTTTTTTAAAGGTAACTTTTTTAAATGAAGGATTCTTTCTTAGTCCATTAATATCTGCGATGAATTTGTTATGATAAACGTTTTTCATCGCAGCCTTTCGAATTCCGGATTTTTAATATTTTCGGCTTTATTATATTTATAATTCATATCTTTTTATGACTTATAATTTTTTCAAAAATTATCTGAAAAATTATCGGGTTAGTACTATGGCAAAAAAAATAAATCCAATATTGGGAATTGTAGGCGGATTATTTACCGTTTTATTAATTTTCTCAATCATCATTATCGCTTTTCATCCCGGCTCATCAACCGACATGAATGAAAATGACACTGTGGCAGACGGTGATACTGTTTCTGTATATTATATCGGTCAGTTTGAAAATAAAACCGTTTTTGATTCCAATCAAGGCGAAAACGACAAAAAGCCTTTGTCTTTTGTATTGGGAAAAGGAACCGTCATTCCCGGATTTGAAAAAGCTGTCCGCGGCATGAAAATAAATGAAACAAAAACCGTTACAATTAAACCGGAAGACGCTTATGTTTATCGTGAAGAATTGGTCGTTTATTCCAAAAAAGAAGCAATTACCGAAGACCTCGGCTCTCTTCCTTCCGTTGGTGACAAATTAATGACCGTCTCGGCAACAGGCGCTATATTGGAAGGAACCGTTATTGAAATTACATCAACCGATGTTGTCATTGATTTCAATCCGGAAGTCGCCGGAAAAACTTTGGTTTTTGAAATAAAAATTGTCGACATCCAAAAAGCGGAAACAGCTCATTAAATTTTTGTTTCTTCTTTTTCATTTTTAATTTTCATTATTTCATATTCTTTTCATTTATTTCATATTCTTTTCATTTATTTCATATTCTTTTCATTTATTTCATTTTCATTTATTTCATTTTCATTTATTTCATATCTTTTCATTTCAATTTTCATTTCAATTTTCATTTATTTCATATCTTTCATTTCAATTTTCATTTATTCTAATTCTTTTCTTTTTTTGCTGCAATCAATGAAAAAGTGCATAATCTCTAAAAGCAATGAATTACCCATCATTTTAAAATTTGAAAAATGAAAAATAAATTTTCAAAAAAAAACTCAAATACAGCCCGAAAAAGTTTTTCCGCGGATGCCCTGTCCGATTCTAAAAGGATGACAACGAAAATCAAAAAAAATGAAAACGTTTTAAAAACCAAACGATTTAATAACATCCCTGTTTTATTGCAATCATATTTTTACTGAATTTCGGTTTTTCCGAGAGCTCGGGTGATTTATTGCAACTGACAACACAACTTTTTATTCTTGCCTTTTTTGCGTATTGGGCCATTATTTACTTCTTAAAAACGAGAGGTATCCTGGCGAAATATAATATTTCCGCCTACGGACCGATTTTAATGATTGAAACGGATAAAGGACTTCACCTCTTAGATAAAATCGCGCTCCCCAAACGGTTTTGGAGATTGTTTGCAAACATCGGCATTGTTTTAATGTTTGCCGGTATGATTTTCATGTTTTCGTTGGTTGTTTTCTCCGACATAGCGCTCTTTAAAACGGCGTTAGACGGAACAGTTATGGAACCGAATGAATTCACGGAAATTCAAAATGTTTTTTTAATTCCCGGCGTTAACGATTTCATTCCTTTCGTATGGGGCTTAATCGCTCTTATCATTGCCGTATTTATACATGAGATGATGCACTCCGTTTTGGCACGCGTTGAAGATATTCGCGTTCACTCCGTCGGTTTGATTGTCGCGCTTTTCCCGATTGGCGGTTTTGCAAAAATCGATGACAAACAACTTTACGGAGATGAGTTCGAAGCGCTTGAAACAGAAACGGCGTCTGAATTTAATGATTTGACGGCAACCATTGAAGAAATTCGCGAGCATGATCGTCTGACAACGCAAACCTCAAACAATCAATCGGTTTTTATTGCTGAAAACGAAACAAATACCGAAAACGAAATCAAAACAGAAAAAGAAAACGAAAATAAAAACAAACTCAAAACGGCAACCAAAACGCAAAGATCTCGCATTTTAGCAGCCGGCGTTATGTCTAATTTTGTCGTTGCGCTCATTGCCGGTCTTTTGTTTTTCGGTCCCGTCATCGGTGCAATGGCTCCAATCGGTTCTCTTCAAATTATGGAAACGGAAGATTTTTCGGCATCATCCGGATTAATGAAAGAAATGGTTTTGGTCGGCATTAACGGCCAAAATGTAACGGATATCACAACAGTGAATAAGGCCTTAGAAAACGTCACGCCCGGCGATTCCGTTACTGTGACAGCCTCTTATAATCGAGAGATTCAAAATTATACGATTAAAACAAACGCTTCCGCGGAAAATATCAGCTACGCCGGCATTTTGATACAAAGTATTTCTCCCCGCTCTCCGGCGGAATCTGCCGGAATAAAACAAGGTTCGATTCTTTACAAAATCGACGGCAATTATTTGTTCGGCGCAAATGATTTTTCATCCGTGATGGCAAATAAATCTCCGGGAGATTCCGTTTTGCTTTCCGTTCAACTTTCGGATGAAAACGGCGCGGTTTTGAAAGAGGATATTGCCGTGACATTAGACGCTCATCCCGATAATTCATCAAAAAGTTATCTCGGCGTATCTTATCAACCGGCACCGCTTCAAATCAATCTTTTGGGAATAACGGCCGGTGAATTTAATGCCGCGGGCTATTTGGAATATTTAAAAACATTACCGAAATTACTCTTTTCGTTTGACTTCTCAGAGCCCAAAGAGTCCGCTCTCACCATGATCGGCGTTTTGTTAATTTTAGTAATGATGCCTTTTTTAAGCATTTTTGGAGACGGTTTTAGCGGATTCTCTGATTCGATGATGCAATTCTTCGAACCGATCGGATGGGCGGAACCTCTTGGAATCGGCATTTTTTGGATTGCCAATTTGCTTTACTGGGTGGCTTGGCTGAATTTTTACGTCGGTCTTTTCAATTGCCTGCCGGCCATACCGCTTGACGGCGGTCATTTGCTTCGAACTTACATCGTAAAAATTGCGGAAAAATTGAACATGGATTCTCAAAAAGCGGTTCGCTTGTCGTTTAAAATCAGCACATATCTGACCGCATTTATTTTCCTGTCTTTTATTTTGATGTTTGTTTGGCCGTATATCAATTCATATATACTCGGATTATTTTAATGAAAATTGTTGTTCGGGTGGCAAAAACTATAAAATCAAAGACACCGTTTTTGAGCCCGTTCTAATATTTTTTTATTTAATTTTTTTACTTGAAATTTTTTGGGCCTATAGGGTAGTGGATATCCTGACGGACTTCGAAACAAAAAATTGTGAAGACATCCGTCGACTTGCGTTCGAGTCGCAATAGGCCCGCTATGTATTTTTTGTTTTAATTTTCATTCACTTTAAAAAATCAATTTTATTTTCAGTTCCTTTTTAATATTTTCAGAGATTATTCATGCTCGTTAGATTCAAAAATATCAATTGAATTATTGAATTTTATTTAATCTCGCTTAATCTCACTTAATTTCATTTAATTTCATTTAATTTCATTTAATTTCATTTAATTTCATTTAATTTCATTTAATTTCATTTACTTCGATTATTTCATTTTCGATTTGAAAAAAGGACCGTTTATATGAAAATAAATCCCCGCTGTTCTTATTGTTTGCTTTCCCGCGTTCATTATCAATCTCATTTGGTCACCGATGATCTTTCTCTCATTCACCGCGTTATGAAAGAATGCATGTCAACGCTGAGCGAAGAATATGATCCGTCAAAAACATCAACCGCCGTCGGAACTGCCGTTCATCGCAAATGTTTTGAAGTTCTTCAAAATCAAGATCCTTATCATGAAGTTAAAAAACTCAATACAAAAACCGCGCTTGAAATTTTGCCGGCGGTTCAAAAAATGATTTACGGCGAAAATGAAAAAGGAAGCGCATACACGGCAGAAAGCAGTCCGCGTCCGCTCAATGAAATCTTTGAAAAAGCAATACTTGCTGCCGTCATCGGCAATTATTTCGATTTCGGCGTTATGGGAATGGAAGCTTCCGATGAAGATTTTAAACACAAGTTCGCGGTTTATTTTGAAAAAGGATTGGACATCAATGAAACCGATGAAATGATGAAACATCTTCAAAAAGTCGTTTACATCACCGATAATTGCGGCGAACTCGTTTTTGATCGTGAAGTCTTAAAAGTCATCAAGCGGATTCAAAAAGAACAGCATGAAACGGAAAAGAAAACAAATCCGAGCGCTGTTTTGCCGGAATTGATTTTGATTGTCAGAGGCGCTCCGATTCTGACGGACGCGACCCTCAAAGACGCTTACGATTTGGGAATGGAAAAAATAGTCGATCAAATCTTAACGACCGGATCAAACGCCGTCGGAATAATATTAAACGAAGCCC
>JAVESN010000026.1:0-19419 GCA_034006575.1 Methanimicrococcus sp. | reverse complement strand
GAAAATAAAAAAATGGAAAATAAAAAAATGGAAAATAGAAAAATGGAAAATAGAAAAATGGAAAATAGAAAAATAAAAAAAGAGGTGAAGAACCCCACCGTCTGAAAGAAAGCCTCAAGCGGGATTTGAACCCGCGACCTCTTCCTTACCAAGGAAGTGCTATACCTCTAAGCCATTGAGGCGCTTTTATTGATACGTTCGTTTTTAAGTCCGTTTCAAGACATAAATTAAGTGACAGGCTTGTTCTTTTTTAAGTTTAAAAAACAGAAATCAAGCAGACTCCAAAAGGAATACCTCTCTTATTAACCTTTTGGTATCGTATCGGCGGAGTCTTCTCGAATTTCGTTTGATTTTTTAAGGGTTTTAATTTTTCACTTTGATTTTCATTTCACCCTCAACGCGTTCAAATTTCAAAGAATTTTTTTATTTTGCTTAATCGCCGCCGACTTCTTTTTTCGCGTTTTTCACGCGGTCTTTGGAGGAGTAGCCGGTTCCCTTGTCCAAAAATACTCGAAAACGTTTGTTCGTGTCTAAAATCACTTCGTCCGAGATTCCCGAGTTATCCGAAACCGTATCGACGCACAACTTTTTGTTGTCAATCCAAACCGTAATCTCTTTTAAAACGCCGTAAGAAGTTTTCAATTTGCCGTCTTCTTCTTGAATTTCCGTCTCAAAACACTCCGACAACAAGTTTCTTATTCTTTCAATATCGGGGGTCGACCCTCTTTTTAATTTATACGCTTGCATATTTTCACCATTCTCATTTTATATCAAACATCAAGGGGTTACATCAAGGAGTTCATACTTTTTGAATCTTTTCATATTGATTTCCTTTTTTTTCTTTTCAATTAAGAAACCCGTGATTAAATATTTTTGTCAATCTCAAACGACACCGCCGGTTTTAATTTTGAAGAAATTTAAAAAATAAAACATGGGATATCGGATGAGTTTTTAAAACAGAATAATGATATCTCTCGATAACTTTTTTAAAACGGCACGCCGTTTTTGTTGTTTAGGCATGCGCTTTTGTTGACTCGCCGCCGTTTTGTTTCATTTTCATATCCATGCCGGCATTTGTGATTTTTTCGGCGGTTTTTGATTTTTCATTTATGATTTGTGAGCGGTATGAAGTGCAATGGTTTATAATATGAGAAAACGTATTTATGAATCTAATCTGTTTTAAATTATTTCAAATTATTTTTATTTATTTAATTATCATTTCAGCGGAATCATTATGACAAAAGTATTATCCCTTTACGATTTAATCAATCGGAAACGTTTTGAACTGGCCGAACTTTCCGGAGAAAACGCGGAACAAGAACTCCTTTACGACTTGGTTGTCCCGATGGGCGTTCCCATGTCCATTATCATAGATATGGTTGAAACGTTCGAGTTGGAAATCGTTGACCGTTTAATCTCCATTAAAGAGCCCGAAGTCGCTCAAACGCCGGTCATTGCGCTTCGCGGACCCCTGGAAAGCGTTTTGGAAGCGGAAAAATTCATGAAGCGCGAAATGAAGATTTGGCTTGAAGGATAATTTTTTATAATTCTATTTTGTATGAGCGACCGTTCAGCCTTTATAATGAATAGAACTCAAATCGGCGGATTGCCGATGAGGATGTCGTTTTTAACCGTTTTTAAAAAAGAATCTATAAAATTAATTTATAGATTAGCCGGCCGTTTCGTTTCCGGTCTGATTTTTTTCAATCGTTGCGTTGTCTTCCGGGACGTAAATGACGCGCCCGTCTTCTAATTGATACGCGGTTCCGAGAACTTCTCCGATACCGCCTCCGATTTGTTCTTCCGCGTTAATTTCCAGAATCTCAATGCCGTCTTCCGTTTTTTGGATAATTTGCATATTTTCTTTTCCCGGATTTTTAACAATTGTGACATCATCGCTTGTTAACATTTCCGTTAAACCGACGGACATGTATATGGCCACAATCAAAGCGACGGAAAAGACCATCGCGACGTCAAAAACGTTGCCGACGCTGTTCATCGGGTTGTCGATATCTCCTTTTGAGAAGATGGAGCCTCTGTTGGCTTTTCTTGTTTTTCGGCTCATTCTTCCGACTCCAGGGCGTCAATAATATAGTCGATGTCAATCATATCCTGCCAATACCAACGGTTTCGAATGGTTGTCAAGCCGAACGCGATTCCCGCCGAGAATAAACCCACAACGGTCGTAGCAAACGCAATCACAAGGTTTGTCGCAAGTTCGTCGATGTTGCCTTCCGTCAATCCGATCAACGCGGGGCTGAGCGGAATCAACGTTCCCATCAAACCAAGCATCGGCGCGACGGTTGTGATAATTCTGGTTCGCTCCGTTATTTTAATCATTCGAACTTCAAAGTCGTCCGCGATTTTTTCAACGTGCTTGATGTCTCCTTCTTCAACGGAGGCGGCGGCTTCTTTTGAAAAAGCGGAGACGATTTGAGTTTGTTTTCCATCCATTCCTCTTAATACGGAGGCCGCTTCTGAGTATTTGTTCGCGGAGTTCGTTTTCATAATTTTTTCGATTTCACGCGTTTCTTTTTCGAGCAATTTCACGTTTCGATTTCGGCGCGTGTATTCCGTAATGAATTCTCCCATTAAAACCAAAGATAAAATCACGAAAATAATTAATAAAATCATCACCGGATACAAAAGAGAATTTGAAAAGATGTATGTGACATACGATAAGGTTGATCCGAAGTCTGATAAGAATGCTATTTCTGCCATATTTTTCCCATATTCCTAAACTTATTTTATACTTTTTTTGTTTTTTCCGTCGTTTTTGTTAAAATGATGCCCATAATTATAATCAGCGCCGCTCCCAATAAGACGCCCAATTCCGCGTTTCCGAGAGATACAGCGGCGGTTGTCGCTTTTGTCGCACTTGCCGCAATATATGCCGGAATCATCATCGCGGCAATCAAATAGAACAATCCGATAAACACCATAATCGCACCGAGCGTGTCCGGCGTTCCTTCAAAATTAATGTGAAGCGTTTTTGCAACTTTGTTTAAATTTTTCATCACAAAAGTCGTGGTCAATATGGAGATGACGAAAACGACACCCACAATCGCTCCGATTAATACCCCGTGCAAGTCAACAACGGTGGCCAACGCGACGCAAGATACGAGAAGCGCCGCCATACAAACCGGGCACGGAAGAACCATGATTAAAAAAGTTTTGTTCGATACATCGCAGCCGGCATGCCATTTCTTCATCGTGACAATGCCGCCGCCCAATAAAAATAATGCAAGCGTAATATGAATCACGGCGGCCAACGGCGAACCCATAAATGAGGTCGCGTCAAAAGCGTCCATGAAATATCCGGCAACAAGCGAAATCGAGAAATACAACACACATAACGCAAAAACAGATTTCCATCCCGTTTTTGAAAATCCGCATCCTATTCCTGTTTTCAAACCGAATATAAAAACACTTGACAAAATTCCTATGACTATAAGAGCTGTCATTGATTCCATAACTCAGTCATTAAGTGAGTGAATCTATATGAATATTCGTTTATCAATTACATATTTAATCTATTTAGACAACGATATGTTTTTATTTAAGTGAATTTTCAAATCCCCGTAATCCCTTCTTTTTCAAAATCAAAAACGATTTCCGTCTCCGAATCTTTTTCAATGATTAATTTTCTCTCCGCCGTCATTTTTCCGCAAACCGCGGCGTCCAATCCTCTTTTTCTTAAAACTCTCAGGCACTTTTTTGTTTTTTCTTCCGTCGCCGTAAAAACGAATCCGGTTCCGGGGTGCATTAAAACCCATTTCTCAAGAGGGATTTCGGGATTTTGGGGAATGACGATGTCGTCTAAACGAATATGCGCGCCGACGCGGCTTGTTTCGCAAAGCATTCCGAGCGTTCCGAGGATTCCGGGATTGCTGATGTCTTTTCCGGCCGTGACCAGTCGTTTTTTTCCGAGGATTCTGGGCGCTTTATACATTTTTCGAACGGTTTTCGGGGTTTTAAAAGAGAGAGATTCAAAACTGTAAGGGGAATTTGGTCCGGTTTTGCCGTCCAAATCGATTGCATAAATCACGTTGTCTCCCGGTTTTGCCGTGTCGCTTCGAATGATTTGATTTTTTTTGGCGATTCCGATAATCGCAACCGATAGAGACTTTTCCCCTTCGGGGTGCGTGTGCCCGCCGACGACGGGGACGCCGAACTTCTTCATGCCTTCCGCCATTCCCGAAAAAATCTCGTGAAACGTTTCGGGGTCGGCCGATGAAACCACGTCCACCATCGCAAGCGGCTTTCCGCCCATCGCGACAATATCGTTGACGTTGACCAAGACGGAGGTAAAACCGGCCCACCACGGGCTTTTTTCAACCAAGCGCCCCCAAACGCCGTCGGCGGAAAATAAAATGACGTCGCCGTTTCCGATGTCAATCGCCGCCGCGTCGTCTCCAAAATCCGCGACCACGCCGCCGTAAACGCCGGCCGTCTTTTTAAAAATCTCGGACGCCGACGCGATCGGTTTTTTTCGGGCGGTGCCGTCAAAGGTTTTAACGGCGTTTGCGATGTCCTTTAAATTCGTGTTTGTCAAGAGCTTTCCTTCTTCACGGTTTACTGTCGATATTTACCGTTTTTAACTTTTTCCCGCCTTCTTTTTTCTCCGTCGATAAATCTTTTCCGAGCAGTCCATAAGCGTCCGAGCGGCATTGGCGGCAGTGGCGCATTTGCTTGACGTACGGGGCGCACGCGTCTTGAATCGCTTTTCTCTCCGACTCGGTCGGCGGCACGATGTCTTTAAACGCGGCTTGATTGATGAGCGGCATGACGTTCATGATGTAGACGCCCATTTCATTCATTTTTTTCGCGATGTCGACGATGTGTTTGTCGTTGATTCCGGGAATCAAAACGGTGTTGATTTTAAGGGTCATGCCTTTTTCAATCGCTTTTTGAATCCCTTCCAATTGGTTTTGAATTAAAATTTCGGCGGCTTCTCTGCCTTCGTATTTTTTCCCGCCGTAATAAATCATGCTGATGATTTGTTTTTGAATGTCGGGGTCAATCGCGTTTACCGTGACCGTGAGCGTTTCAACGTCGGATTCGGCCAACTCGTCGATTCGGTCCGGGAGAAGCAATCCGTTGGTGCTGAGGCAAAGCGTGATTTTGGGGAATTTTTCTCGAATCAATCGAAACGTTTCAAAGGTTTCGTCGTTGTCCAACGGGTCGCCGGGGCCCGCGATGCCGACCACGCTGATGTACGGATTCTCCTCTAAAATCCGAACGGTCCGGTCTAAGGCGTTTTTCGGGTCCAAAACCTCGCTGGTGACGCCGGGGCGGCTCTCATTCACGCAATCATATTGACGGTCGCAATAATTGCATTGGATGTTGCAAGACGGGGCCACCGCCAAATGCAGTCGCCCGAATTTATGCTGCGCTTCGGGGGAATAGCACGGGTGCTCCGCGATTTTTCTCTTCATGTCCTCATTCATACACTCTTTCAAACTTGTCACTCCGTTTTTGTGTTGTTTTTTTATTTCTATCCTTAGATTAATTGTTTGCCGATTTCTCTTGCTTCTTCTAAAACACTCTCGTCTTTTAAAAGCTCTTCCGTGTTATGGACGCTTACGGCGGTTACGGCGCCTTTGGAAATGTAGCCGTACCCTTTAAAAATATACTCGATGCGCTCTCTTGTTTTGGAATAGTGATCCGGCATCGGCGCGCCTTGCGTTATGAGAACGGCCATTTTTTTGCCGGGCGGAACCAAAGAGTTTTTGTCGGCGTCTTTTAGCGCGAAACAGCGGTCGATGAACGTTTTTAATTGCCCGGTCATTTCCCCCATGTAAATCGGGGTTCCGATGACGACGGCATCGGCCGCTTTCATGTCTTCGTATAAAATAAACATGTCGTCCTTTTGAACGCAAGAGCCGGTTTTTCGGCACTGCTCACACCCGCGGCAAAAGCCGATGTTCATTTTCGCCAGATTGTAAATTTTCGTTTGAGCGCCTTTTTGCGCGGCTTCGTTCATCATTTCTTGCATTAGGCGCTTTGTGCTTCCGTCTTCGCGCGCGCTTCCTAAAATTCCGATGACTCTCATTTTTCCCTCTCTCTTTTTGGGCTTTGTTTTCTTTTCAAGGAGCTTTACATTTTTAAAGTTTCTTTGTTTTTTTCCCAAGATTTATATTCCTGCTTTATCTTCATCCTTTACTATTAAAAACGAACCATAGGGGAGTATCATTTTTGACAATTCAATTTCTTTTTAATCCGGACCTTCCGATTATTAAGGAGGGGTGGAAAGGAAATCCGATGAAAAGAGGCTCTTTTTTAAACGAGGCGCCCTCAAAAATCAGTTTGATGACATTCGTTCGATCTCGTTTTCATAATCCGCAAAAAATCGAAAGAAAAAACGACCCGTACAAAACGGGGTTTTGCCCAAACGACGCGTTTATCCGTTCCGAAGAGGACATGATTGTTTGGCTCGGCCACGCTTCTTTTTTTATTCGTTTGGGCGGGGTTACGTTTTTGACCGACCCGTCTTATTACAGTTTTCCGGCGCGAAACCGTTTGGTTCCGATTCCGTGCGACGTCGATTTGTTTAAGTTTGTCGATTACGTTTTAATTTCTCACATGCATCATGACCACGCGGATACGCGCTCTCTTTTTAAAATTTTCAAAGGGAATAAAAAAACGAAAGCGTTGATTCCTTTAAAAAGCGGGGGGTACGTCAAGCATTTTACAAAAAATTATCAGGAGGCCGGATGGTATCAGAAGTATGATACGGGCGCAGATGTCGAGGTTTATTTCCTTCCGAGTTTTCATTGGTCTCGAATGCATTTTTTTGACAGCAACAATTCCCTTTGGGGGAGTTTTATGATTCGCGGAAACGGAAAAACCGTTTATTTTGGGGGGGACACGGCGTGGGGAAGTCATTTTAAAGAGATATCGGATTTGTTTCCGTCTGCGGATTACGCGCTTTTGCCGATTGGGGCTTACACCCCGCGTTCGGTGGCCGAGTTCGCGCATATTTCTCCGGAGGAAGCCGTTTTGGCCGCGGAGGTTTTGGGGGCGAAAAACTTCATTCCGATGCATTACGGCACGTATCCGCTCGGGCAGGAGCCGATTGGAGAGCCGTATCGCAAAATTTGCTCTTTGAACGATTCCGGTCAAATTCCGTCGCATTTGATTTGTCCGGATGTCGGGGAAATCGTTTGGATGCTTTAATTCTTTTGGACAAATTCTTTTTCCGATAGTTTTATATGCTTTTTGCCGTCATTTTAAAACGGTGTTTTATACCGTCTTTTTCTATTTTAATTCATAAAACCCCAGGGAAATTTGAATGGATACAAATAAAAAACAGATTCCTCAAACGCTTCAATACGTTTTTTCGGATATGGATAATACTCTTTTTGATTTCGTTCACGCGAAAGTCGAAGCGTGCAGCGCAGTCGTTGAGCGAATCGGTACGGGAAATCCTTTGGAAATGCTTTCTTATTTTCTTCGCGGCATTTACGGGTTTGAAAATTTGGAAAACATTGAAGATTATTTGAGGGAGAAATACGTTTTTTCGGATTCCTTATTCGATGAGTGCTGCGGTATTTACGAAGAGGTGAAAGTGGAAAACGTCACGCTTTATGACGGCGTCAGAGAAACCATTCAAAAAGTGAAGGACATGGGGTGCTCTTTTATTATTATTACGGACGCGGATTCCGAAAACGCGTTTCGCCGCATGAAGCGGGTGAAGTTGGACCGGCTGGTGGACGACGTGATTGCGTATGACATGTCCGGCATTAAAAAACCCAATCTCGGGGCTTTTGAATTCGCTTTGAACCGCTCCAAGGCCGACGCGTCTTCGTCGATGTATGTCGGAGACAGTTTGCGCCGGGATGTGGCGCCGGCTAAAAAGATGGGTATGGTTGCCGCGTACGCCGCGTACGGCGACCGAAACGATCATGACCGCGATTTTTATTTTGAGCCGGATTATAAGTTAAATCATATTTCCGAAATCATTGACATTATTCAGGGGAAAAAAGAGAGGGCGGATTCTTGAGTTTGTCCGTCGGGGCGAAGCGGTTCGTTTTTTTTATTCTCGGCTTCGATTTCCAATAATCTTTTTTTCAATATAATGAACGCTTTTTTATCGTTTTTGCGCCCGCAGCGCTGAATGAGCGTTTGGCGGCGGCGGATTTCATCGATGTACATCGGGTCTCGGGCGAGTTCGTATCTCGTCAGGTGAACGCAGACTTCGATGACGGAGTGAAAGCCGCGGTTGATGAGGATTCCGGCGCCGCGTTTTTTTAGGGGGATAAATTTTACGGGTTTGATGTGAACGATCATGGAGTCGGCGGCGTCCAGTCGTTTGACGCATTTAAAGACGGTTGCGGCGTTCGCGTTTTTTAATATCGGGATTGAAATCGTTTTGTTTTTTCGGGTGATTTTTATGAAGCGGAAGTCGTCGTTTTTTAAATCGTAAAACGCGGACGTCGCGTACAATACGGCGTCATCCGTCATGTTCGCCGCGAAGTAGTTTTTTTGGGTTAAGTTTTCGTACGTTTTTGAGCCTTTAAAGAGGTGCAAAAACATTTTGTCGTTTTTCCAGGTGATTCCGATGGGGGCGGCGTTCGCTTTTCTTTTGTCTTTGGGGGAGTTTTTCGTCGTCAGGAGGAGTTCGGAAATCCCTTCCGATATTCCGAATCGGGAGAGTTTTTTTAAATTTTTGGGGGTTTCTTTCATTTTTTCTCTCCTTTCTTAAATTTCCATTCCTTCCAAAAGCGCGATAAATATGCCGGCTGCGGCGATGTCTGCTAAGGAGCCGGGGTTGAGTTTTCGTTTTTGAAGCGTTTGGTCCCACTTGCGGATTTTTTTCATGTGTTTTTTCAAATTCTTCGTTCGTTTGATTTGATTCCATATGTCGGCGGCTTCTTTTTGAACGGTTGCCGCGGTTTTTTCATTTCTTTTGGTTGAGATGAAGGTGTCGGGGTATTGGGCCATGAATTCGATGAAGGTGTAGACGACGGCGCTGTTGAGTGAGCTTTGAAAACGTTTTTGGGGGTTTTTGTCAAATTCTTTTTTGCGGGCTTTTAATTTTTTCGCGAATCGGGCGGTTTTTTTAAAATCGTTTGTCCATTCCGTCGCAATCATGTCTCGGGAGGCGCCCATGGCCATTATGTCAAAAAGAGGGGTTTCTTTGAGCTTGATATTCTCAACGGAGGCGGGGTCGGAGAGGTCAAACGGGCGGACGTTGTCGTTTTTTTCAATTTTTTGAAGCGGGATTTCCAAAAGCCGATACGCTTCGTAAAATCCGACGGCGTCTTTAAAGGTGGTTTGCCTGCAAATTTCGGAGGCTTTTTGGAGAATGTCTTTTCTCTTGTTTTTGTTTTTGCCGGGCTCTTGGAGGGCGGCTGCGGCGTAGGAGAGGGGGAGCAACAGCAAAAACGTTCCGAAGTGGGTGTTGCCGCCGTTTTGTATCGTTTTGCTTTTTAAAACGGCTTGGTAAAACAAGTCTCCGAATTTAAAGGGCTCTTCTTCTTTCGCGGTTTTGACGTTTTCTTGAAACACTTCTTTTGCGGAAACGGCGGAGGCTAAGAAGTGCTCATATCGGGTGTTTTTAAAATCTTTGGTCCGGTGGACGTTTCCGGGTTTGGGGTACGCCGAGACTTCCAAAATCATGGCAAGGGTCGCGGCGTCTGAGATGTCGTACGGTTTCATGTCGGAAGCTTCCGGTTTATTTCATCGCCGCGGTTTTCTTTTCTTCAATGGCCGTTTGAATCTTTTCGGCCAGCTCATGTTTCATTCTCATGTACTCGTCTTGCGTGATGCCGTGGCGGCTGAGGGATTCTTCTCGGTAGTAGCAGGGTTTTGTTCCTTTGCAGCACCAAACGAAGCTGCCGAAGCACGTTTCTTTTCCGCCTTCAAGGGGGGTTCCTTTGGCGGCGTCTTGTTTGATTTTTATGAATTCTTCGGGCGTGAATCCGACGCTTTCGATTTTTCTTAAAAGGGCGCAATGTTTTACGGGGGGGCAGCAAAACGCCAGTCCGCGGTTGTCTCCTTGTTTGCAGACGTGTTTGGGGGCGTTGTACCATCCGGTTTCTTTTTGATATTTCGTGATTTCTTCGGCCAAATGCGGGAGGAATCGGGGGTCGTCCGCGGCGGCGCGCGCGACGGAGACGAGGTCGGCGCCGCTTGAGTAAAAGTTAAGGGCGGCGTCAAAGTCATCGACGGAGTTGTTGGCGATGAGCAGTTTTTTCGTGGCGTTTCGAATCATTGAAATCGCTTCGGGGTCGGATCCTTTTCCTTCAATCATCGCGTCGGCGTGAAGGATGTCCGCGCCGGCGGCGTCAAAGAATTCGGCGGCGGTTTTGGGGTCAACGACGCTTGTTCGGAATTTGACGGAAAGCGTCACGTTCGTTTCTTTGATTTTTTGAATCGTTTCCGCCAATTTTTCGGGCTCTTTTAAGAGGGATTGTCCCATTCCTTTTTCGGTAAATTCCGGCTGGCGGCAGTGGACGTCTAATTCCAAAATCGCGTTTTCTTGTCGAATTCGCTTCGCCGCTTTTATGAGCGGCTCAAGGGTTGCGGATCGGACGCTGACGGCAACGACGGTGTCGGGCATTTCTTTTTTGAGGGTTTGAATCTCTTTTTGGATGTGATTTAATATCTCTTCCGTTTCTTCGCCCGCGTCGAACTCGGTTCTGCCGCGCGCGGCCGCTTCTTTTCCGGCCTTTACGGACTCGGGGTCTAAGTTGTACGCGCCGATTACGGCCAGTCCGGCGTTTTTCGCGTGAGACGCCGCGAACCGGCTGTCGGTGATTCCGGCCATCGCCGATAAGGCAATCGGGTTTTTAATGCTTATTCCGTTCGTTTTTAATTGAAATATATTTTCCATCTTGACTCCTCTTTCACTTTGTCTGAATGAGAAGTAACGGGTCTCTCCTTAATAAATTCTTTTTTTATTTTCTATTTTTATTTTGTTATTTTCCATTTCATATTTTAAGACGGTCCCGCTGACGCTTTTCATCTCGTTTCTCCTCTCCCGGATTTTTATATCTTTCGCGCCGTCCGGATTTTTACATTCCTCTTCGTTCGGATTATTATATACTTCCGGGTCGGCTCGATTTTTTGTTTCTTCTTCCTCTTCTCTTTTTTCTTCTTCTTCCTTCTCCTCTTCATTTTTGAAACGGTATTTCCATATTCGTATTTCCCGTTCTATTTTTCCGTTCCTCTCTTTCATTTTAAATTGAAAGTGATGGTCGGAGAGGTGGGCGAGCCGTTTTTCCATTCTTTTGGGAATCGTTTTTTGATGAAGGCATCCGATTACAACGCATCGGGCGCCTTCTTGTTTTTGGGGGTTTGATTTTTCGCTTTTCATGTTTTTGATTAAATTCACGAAAAGGGAATACTCAAGGGGCGGGGCGGCTTTTTTGCCGCTTCCGTTCGTTTGAAACAATTCGCCGAGGCTTTCTATGAGTATTATTTTTTGAATTTCGTTTTGTTCGTTCTCGGCTTCTCGCTCTTTCGTTTTTTGATTTTTGACTTCTTTTTTTTCAAACAGTCGGCTCCATCGTTTCGCTTTTTCAAAAACGTCTTCTTTGAAATCCGTTTTTAATATTTCCCACTCCGGTTCTTCGCCGTTCTCATTTTTTTCTTTTCTCTCTTTTTTTCCGGAACTCCCATTCGATTTTTTAATTTCCGTCAAAAAAGCCGACATCCCTTCGTCGTCGTTTCCCGTTACCAGGAAAAATGTGCCGCTCTCGATTTCGCTCCCTGTCAAGCGGTCGATTTCCGGGAGGCCTGTCGTGAAATTCGAAGTCATTTTTATTTCACACTTCCTCAAAACCCTTCTTTGGTTGATATGCTTTCTTTTTTTTCGGGAATCGAAAATTATATATACGTTTCATCCCGCTTTTTATTTATGTCTCAACCTTCGCTCTCTTCCTCTTCTCTTCTCTCTTCTTTAAAATTCGTCGACGGCTTAATCCCCGTCATCGTTCAGGAATACCAAACCAAAGATGTTTTGATGTTCGCTTACATGAATTCCGAAGCGCTTCAATTAACGCTTGATACGAACATCGCGCACTACTGGAGCCGAAGCCGGCAATCGTTATGGAAAAAAGGGGAAACTTCCGGACACTTTCAAAAAGTTGAAAAAATTTTAACGGACTGCGACACCGACGTTCTTTTGCTTTTCGTCACCCAAACCGGGGGCGCCTGCCACGTGGGATACAAGTCTTGTTTTTACCGGACGCTGGACGGAGAGATTATCGCTTCCAAAGTTTTTGAGAGCGAAGAGATCTATTAATTTTTTTTTATATAACGTAAACTTTATATCTCTCTATTGTTATTTCTTTCATTAAGTTTGTCAATTGTTTTTGACAACGACAGTTTTTACTTTCTAAACAATTTTATAATCGATTTCGCATTAATTATGCCAATATATGAAATATATGAGTCTTCATAAATTTGATGAGGTTTGTTTATGTCAGGTTTTATTGAATCCCTTAAGGCCTGAGCTTAGCCGCTAAACTTGCAATCGTCGCGGTCATCGCGATTGTCGCAATCGGCGGTATCTATCTCGCCCTTAATTTAAATGATGGCGGAGACCCTTCGTCTCCGGGTTCCGGCACCGTCCCCCCGTCCGGTACGGGTGACGCGGGCAACGATACAAGCAGCGGCGACGGCGACGACGATGGCGTCGGCGACGAGGAAGAAGAGGAAGAGGAAAAACCGACTTCTTCGGGCAATGTCAGGAGAAGCGGCGGCAGCTCTAAAACGAAATACTTGGTTTCGTTTAATACGGAAATGAGCGGCGGCTCGTCCGCGTCCGCGGCGCCTTCCGGCGGCACATATCAAAGCGGTTGGACCGTTGTCAGACCGACCATCGACCCGACAATGCCGGACGCTGATTTCGTGGACTGGTATTCTTTCACATCCGCCGAATTGGCCGATTACAACTCTTTTAAAACCGCTTACTCCGGAAAATCCCCCTGGGATTTCAACAACGAGCAGGTTTGAGAAGATACGACTCTTTACGCTGTTTTTGAATTGGCCGGTGGAGATGTCGCATTTGACACGCTCACCAGCAGCGGCACTGATAATTCTTTAACAGGTCAAACCGTTTATTACGGCGGCGACGCTCACGTTACGGACATTCCCGACGCGGCCGCAGCCGGGGTTGCCGGCACAAATTTCGTTGATTGGTATTATTCAGACACCATCACCGTTTCAGACATCGGCACCATGAGATCGCTTTTTGATCTTTCCAACAAATTAGACGGCAATTCCATTATTACGGTGGATTCAAAAATTTACGGTGTTTACAAACCCGACACGGATGTTACAATTGATAAAGGCATCAGTACTACCGGCTTTTCTACGATTGATAAAGAGAATCTTGTTTTGCTCGGAAATGATAAGTATTTGATTGACGGCACGACAACTTGGGAAGCTATTACAAGCGATTCCCCGTATGGTGTTTATACCACCGTTGATAATTCTCTTGCCGGCGTTCGCTCAGCTGTTGCGACTACAGGTCTTGCAATCGATGATGCTTTGGCAGACACACTTTACGCTGTTTACAAACCGACTGCGGATGTTACAATTAACAAACAATTGAGTAAGGGTACAAGTGCTACGGACGGTTCAATTGACGCAACTGATCTTGTTTTGTTCGGCGGTGACAAATATTTGATTTCCGCAACCGATACTCCTGTATCTCTTGCTACGGATTCTCCTGCCGGTGTTTATTCCGACTTGACGGATCTTGCAAGTGTTCGTGCAGCTCTTGGTGGTTCATCTCTTGGAAATGGCGATATTTTGGCAGACACAATCTTTGCTGTTTACCAACCGTCAACCGATGTTACAATTAACAAAAAATTGAGTCTGGGTACAAGTGCTACGGACGGTTCAATTGCCGCAAATACTCTTGTTTTGTTCGGCGGTGACAAATATTTGATTTCCGCAACCGATACTCCTGTATCTCTTGCTACGGATTCTCCTGCCGGTGTTTATTCCGACTTGACGGATCTTGCAAGTGTTCGTGCAGCTCTTGGTGGTTCATCTCTTGGAAATGGCGATATTTTGGCAGACACAATCTTTGCTGTTTACCAACCGTCAACCGATGTTACAATTAACAAAAAATTGAGTCTGGGTACAAGTGCTACGGACGGTTCAATTGCCGCAAATACTCTTGTTTTGTTCGGCGGTGACAAATATTTGATTTCCGCAACCGATACTCCTGTATCTCTTGCTACGGATTCTCCTGCCGGTGTTTATTCCGACTTGACGGATCTTGCAAGTGTTCGTACAGCTGGTACAACTCTCGGCAATGGCGATGCTTTGGCAGACACAATCTATGCTGTTTACAATCCGGCAACCGCACCATTCACAACTCTTAATATGAGTTTGGGTAAGGGAGCTGCAGACATAACATTGACAAATGCGGATTTCGTTCTTTTCGGAAGCGACACTTACATCAAAAGTCTTTCATATTTCAATGTAAATGATGAAGTGCGCACCATGCCAAGTGCTGTTTCCAACGATTTAGCCGGTCTTCGTATTGTCGCTAAGGATGGTACACTATGGGTTCCGGAAACAGAAACAGCTCCAACAGATCCGTTTGTTTATGTCATTGAAAGGCCGGCAACGGCACCTTTTGAGACCCTTTATACAGATTTGAGTTATGGAAGCGTTGATGAGACTTTAACAACAGCCGACTTCGTTTTGAACAATAGCAATACTTATCTCGCTGACCTTTCCGGAATTACAGGCGACGTTTATGTGTCCGATGAAACTGGTGCGGGTATTATAGCTATTCGCAATGTTGTTAATGGAACTCCCTGGGAACCTGTTGCAGAGCCTGTTCCAACATTATCGCCGGGTGATAGAGTTTACGTTGTCGGAAGCGGAAGTTCCACTGTTGGATTACGTGCATACGAAAGTTTGACAGCAGCCGAGTTTACTCCCGATTTTGTAGATGGTACATATGCTACTATATTGCTTGGTGGTGATGAATACCTTAAAGACAGTGCTCCTGTATTGGATCCGGATTCTGTGTCTTCATTTACCTTTGATAAGGTAGCTTGGTATGAATCTTCAAGTGCCGATTTAGCGGAATTTAATAATGTTGTAGCGGCAGGGACTGAATTTAATTTCGATGCCCCACTCAGCGCAGCTCCGACAAATCCGATCTATTTGATATTCAGTAACTCCGGTGTTGCATACTTCCAAGATTCAACAACGTAAATTTTTAAAATGAAGCATTTTGCTTCATTTTATCTTATTTTTTTTAAAATCTCTTTTTTGTTTCAAATCTTTATTATAGAACCAAATTCTATTCTCTTATTATGGTTCAATTTAAATCTCAACAAAAAAATTCTTCCGGTTCCTTCGACTCTTCCGATTCTTCCGGTTCTTCCGATTCTTTGGAATTTGAATCCGAGTTCTCTTTCAATCCCGCTCAAAAAGTTTCGGCCGATATCGTGGTCGCCGATACGAGCGCGGTCGTTTTCGGGGTGCTGTCTGAGTCGATTTCAAACGGGCGGTACGTGCCGGAAAGGAATGACGTTTTGACGGTGATTATTCCGGAAGCGGTTTTGGCGGAGTTGGAAAACCAAACCAACCAAAAAAAAGAGATTGGGGCGTTTGGGCTGCGGGAAATCTTGAAATTGAGGGGGATGGACGAAGACGGACGGCTTCACCTCACATTCGAGGGAATGCGGCCGACGCTTCACCAGATCAAAGACGCCAAACTCGGGGAAGTGGACGCGCTCATCCGGCAAACCGCGCTTGACGCCGGCGGCCTTTTCGTCACCTCCGACAAGGTGCAGGCGGCGGTCGGAAGGGCGCGGGGGCTTAGGGTGGATTACGTTCCCGCGAAAAACGCCGGCGCGGCTGACGCTTCCGAATTGTCGGTCTCGGCTTTTTTTGATGAAAAAACCATGTCGGTCCACCTCAAAGCGAATATCTTTCCGATGGCAAAGCGCGGCTCCGTCGGGGAGATGAAGTACATCCCGATTCGAAACACCGTTTGCACCGAGCCGGAATTGCGCGCCGTCAAATCCGAATTGTTCAAATTCGCGAAAAACGACTCCGAATCCTTCATCGAGGCCGAAAAAGAAGGCGCAAGCCTCCTTCAAATCCGAGACATGAGAATCGCAATCACGGAGCCCCCGTTTTCCGACGACTTTGAAATCACGATTGTCCGCCCCATCGCGTCCGTCAATTTCGAGAAATACAAAGCCAACGACATCCTCAAAGAGCGCATCTTAGAGCAGCGCGGCGTTTTAATCGCCGGAGCCCCGGGCGCCGGAAAATCCACCTTCTCCGCCGCGGTCGCCAAGTTTCTGCTTGAGAACGGCAACGTCGTTAAAACCATGGAATCCCCCCGCGACCTTCAAGTCCCCCCCGAAATCACGCAGTACGCGCCGTTGGAAGGAAAAATGGAGAACACGGCCGATTTGCTCCTCCTCGTCCGCCCCGATTACACCATCTACGACGAGGTTCGAAAAACCCAAGATTTCATGCTTTTCGCCGACATGAGGCTTGCCGGCGTCGGAATGATCGGCGTCGTCCACGCCACGCGCGCCATTGACGCCGTCCAAAGGCTTATCGGGAGAATCGAGCTCGGCGTCATCCCCCAAGTGGTGGACACCGTCATTTTCATCGACAAAGGAGAAATCTCCCAAGTCTACACCCTGGAATTCACCGTCAAAGTCCCTCACGGAATGATGGAAGCAGACCTCGCAAGACCCGTCATCGTCGTCCGGGAGATTTCTTCCAACAAAACCGAATACGAAATTTACACCTACGGCGAACAAGTCGTCGTCATGCCGGTCGGCGCCGGAAACGTCTCCTCCTTCACCGAAAGGAAACCGTTTTGGGAGGACTCCGAAAAACTCCTCTCCGACGAAGTCGAGCGCTACATCTCCGGTCCCTTTGAAGCCGAAATGATTTCCGACATCAACGCCGTCTTAAAAATCCGCGCCGCCGACAAAAAGAAAATCATCGGCCGCGGCGGAGAAACCATCAACCGCATCGAAGCCGACACCGGCCTTCGAATCGACGTCCGGGAAATGCCCGTCCACTACTTCCCGCGATCGGAAAAATACGACTACAAAAAAAGCTTCAAAGAAGACATCCGGCCGGAAAATTTCAAACGCTACGACGACGCCGCCGACGCGCACGGCAACAACCCCGATTACGTCGTTCCGATTTTTGAGAAAACCAAAAAACACTTCATCCTCCGCGTCCCCGAATTCTCCGGAAAAGACGTGGATGTTTTCATCTCCGAAACCCCCTTCTTCAGCGCGACCGTCGGCCGAAGCGGCGACATTAAGCTCCGCTTGGATTCCGAATTGGTGGAGCGCATCAAAACCGGATTTCGAAACGGAGAATTAATCGAAGCGCGCTTGTCACGACAACCGGAATGATTTTTCATTCCTTTATTTTTTGTTTTTTAATTTTTGTTTTTATTTTTTTGTTTTTTTATTTCATTTTGTTTTTCACAAAACGCATCCCTTATTCTCCGGTTTAGATATACCCCTATTTATTTTTCGCAACATATAAATACATTCGACGCTATTGAAAATGTTTGGAGGTCATTTCAAACGCGTTCGTTTTTGAAAAAGCTTTTTTATGACAAAAAGCCGTTTTCTTCTCGAATCACACCGCCGAAGTACAGAGGAATCTGCTTTTCGCCGTCTTAGGTATCGTCGGGTCCGGATGTTTGGATTCAAATCAAAACGGGACCAATGATTCAAACAAAAGCGCGACCAACGCGACAACCAACACGACGACCAATACGTCCAATACGTCCAACACGACGACCAATACGTCCGACAAGATAAACTACACAGCCCAAAATAATACCAACTCATCCCCCCTTCCCGACACTGTTTTCGTGAATAAGACAGAGGGCGGCGGCGGCAGCGGCAGCAGCGGCGGAAGCAAGCCCACATCTTCTCATTTCGCGGTTTTGAAAATTCCCGACCCCTCCTTGGTTTTGAAGCTTTCTTATGATCCGGGCGAAGAGGATGATTCTTCATACATTTTCATTCCGTCAAAAAACGTTCCCGGAGCCGTTCTTGAACTGAACATGCCCGACACGGTTTCGAAAGTGGAAATTATTAACGATACGGACGCATTTGACCCGAACAGCATAACGAAAAACGGTAAAACCGTTACGATCGGCTTTCTAAATCCTCCTGTAATCCTTGAAAGTGGTCCGGAATTGCACATCACGGCGGGCGGAGTTAAATACAAAGTCGGCTTTCTCAACGGCGCTTATTTCTTAGCGGACGTGGGCGCTCAAGGCTCCATGCAGGTGGATACTCCTACTTCTCCCGAAGTGCCGCGCACCGTAACGGGGAGCGAAACGTTTAACTGGACTGCCGGGGACACAGCTTTTTCATTTAATCCCCAACCCGGTTATGTACGCTCAGATTTCGTTTTAAAGAAATTAAACGAAAATCCCGTCGCTGTGACGCAAGAGGATTACAAGTATCTTTTTGATTCGGAGAATCAAATTTATAATATTTCAGTCTCCTTTGAACAAAAAGCCACGGCAACCGTCGAAGGCCTTGAAGGAAATTGGTATTTGGATCAAAATATGATTGAAGAGCATGAAGTCTTCATGTATATCCCCGCATCCGAGTTTGCGGACAAAAAAATCTTCTTGGATTTAAAAACAGGTTTAAACACGTCTTCCATAGAAAACGAAGATGCCGTTTCAAATATTGCTCTTAACGGAACCGTCGCCGAAATTACGATGGGTCCGAATCCCGATTTATTTGACCTCCAAAAGGGCGGAGTCAATCCGACGGAGAAGACATTAACGGTTACGGCGACCAACGGGGATGTCTACACTGTTTATCTTTTAAAATCCGCGAAAGTGACTTTTGACTTCGGCGCGGAAACGGTCAATGTGACTTACAAAGGAGAAATTGTTCCGGTGACGGACAGCTTGTCCGCCGTAATGGACCTCGGTGACATTATCTTTGACTCGGAGTACATTCAAGTCCGTGTCAGCGGTGGAATCTGGGCATCTGTCGGACTCGGCGGTACATTTGAATTAGAAGATAAAACATACGTTTTTAAAATCATGGCCACGCCTTTGTAAAAAAATGGTTTTTACCGTTTTTTTATTTTTTTATTTTTTAATCAATGAATCAATCTCGGCAAACATTTCGTGCAAATCAATAAGTCTTCTCCGTCTTTTTTCACCGGCATCAAATAACGCTCATCATCTCCTTTTTTGCACATAAAGCAAACGGTTTTGCTGGGCGCCGCGTTTTTCGCACGTCTTTCATTTTCGGCTTCCGCCTGTTTCTTCTTTTGAAGCCTGGCTTTTTCTTCGTTGAATTCCAGCGCCTCTCTTTTTTCAATGGTCAGCGCGCCCGTCGGGCAAATCGAAAGACAGGCGCCCAGCCCGTCGCACAAATCATCCGAAATGACTTTCGCTTTTCCGTT
>JAVESN010000130.1:0-2631 GCA_034006575.1 Methanimicrococcus sp. | reverse complement strand
ATGAATCATTTCCGCGCATTTGATAACGTGCGTCATCAAAATTGCAATCGTCATCGGACCGACACCGCCCGGAACCGGCGTGATGAGAGAAACTTTAGAGATGACATGATTAAAATCGACATCGCCGTAAGTCCCGGTGGAATCCGTTGTGATACCGGCATCGAGTACGACGGCGCCGACTTTAACCATATCTTCTTTAATCAAATGCTTAACACCGGTCCCGACAACCAAAATGTCGGCTTCTCGGGTGTAAAGTTTTAAATCTTTTGTAAAAACATGGCAAACCGAAACCGTCGCGTCTCGATTCAGAAGCATGGCCGCCATCGGTTTTCCGACAATATTGCTGTGACCGACAACAACAGCGTTTTTCCCTTTAATTTCGACATGGTATTCTTCCATGAGGCGAATAATGCCTTTGGGAGTACAAGGAACAAGGCCTTCTTCATTGATCATCAAATTCCCCATATTAAACGGATGAAATCCGTCGGGGTCTTTCATCGGAGAAATCGCGTTCATAATCGTTTGCGCATTGATATGGGGGGGAAGCGGCAATTGAACCAAAATGGAAGAAACGGAATCATCCGCGTTAAGATCCCGAATGATTTTTAAAAGGTCTGCTTCGGAAATGTCGGCTTGCGGCAAACAATCCTCGGCTGCGATTCCGACGCGCTCACAAGCTTTGTGTTTCATTCGAACATACATTTGAGAAGCCGGGTTTTCGCCGACCAAAACCGTGACGAGTTTGGGCGCAATTCCGTTCTCTTTGAGTTTTAAAACCGCGGCCGCCGCTTCGGCTTCAATTTTTGCCGCGACGGCTTTACCGTCAATTATTTTTGATGTGTCAATTTCCGACAAAAGAATCACCTGTTTTTGAAAAATTTGAAATTTGAATTTGAATAATTTAAAAATTAAATTTTCATTGGAATAATTTAAAATTTGAATTTGTATTTGAATTATTTAAAATTTGAATTTGTATTTGAATTATTTAAAAATTGGATTTGCGTTGGATTGGTCTAAAATTTTCATTTGTATTTGAGTCATCTAAAATTTGCGTTTGAATAATTCGAATAGGGAGAAAGGGATTATAAAAAATAAAAGTAAAAATAAAAACGGGAAATAAGAAAATAAAAACAAAATCAAAAAAGATTTTGTTTTTTGGAAAAGATTATTTGTAAACGGGGAAGCGCTCACAAAGTGCTTTAATTTCCAGCCGGATTTTTTCAAGTTCGGCATCGTTTCCGGCATTTTTAATCGTGCGTGAAATCGCGTTTCCGATGAATTCCATTTCCGCCTCTTTCATGCCGCGCGTGGTTGCCGCAGGTGTTCCGACACGAATACCGCTTGCGATGAACGCTTTTTGCTTATCAAACGGAATGGTGTTCATGTTCAAAACAATGCCGGCTTTGGCGCAGGCGGCTTCTGCATCTTTTCCCGTGATGTTAAAAGAAGTCAAATCGATTAACATCAAATGATTGTCGGTGCCCCCGGAGACGATTCTGAATCCTTCTTTTGAAAGCGTGTCGGAAACGACTTTGGCGTTTTTGAGGGTTTGGAATTGATCTTTTTTGAACTCTTCCGAGAGGGCTTCTTTGAACGCGACCGCTTTTGCCGCAATCGTATTCATTAAAGGACCGCCCTGGATTCCGGGAAAAACGGATTTATTGACGGCTTTTGCAAATTCTTCTTTGCACATAATCATTCCGCCGCGCGGACCGCGAAGGGTTTTGTGCGTCGTGGTCGTGACGAAATCGGCGTACGGAATCGGACTCGGATGCGCGCCCGCGACAATCGGTCCGGCAATGTGCGCGATGTCGGCCAACAAATAAGCGCCGACGGAGTTCGCGATTTCTTTAAAGCGTTTAAAATCAATCGTTCGGGAATATGCAGACGCGCCGCAAACAATCATTTTCGGTTTGTTTTCTTTGGCCAATTTTTCAAGTTCGTCGTAGTCAATCATTTCGGTTTCTCGGTGAACGCCGTACGGAACGATGTTGTAGAGTTGCCCGGAAAAACTGACGGGGCTTCCGTGAGAGAGGTGGCCGCCTTCGGAAAGGTTCATGGAAAGAATCGTGTCTCCCGGTTTTAAAACGGAAAAATAGACCGCCATGTTGGCTCCGGATCCGGAGTGCGCTTGAACATTCACATGCTCGGCGCCGAACAACAATTTGGCGCGCTCAATGGCTAAAATTTCAGCTTCGTCAACAAACTCGCAACCGCCGTAATATCTGTTTTTGGGATATCCTTCGGCGTATTTGTTCGTTAAAACGCTGCCCATTGCTTCCATAACGGCTTTACTGGTATAATTTTCAGAAGCGATTAAGTCCAAACGCGTTTCTTGGCGATTCAGCTCTCGCTCAAAAACGCCGGCCATTTCAGGGTCTACTTTTTGAATGTAAGACATAAACATCAATTCTCTAACTTTATTAAACAAAAATTTCAACCGCTTAAATCACGTGAAATTGAAAAAATATAACTATGTTTCTAAAAACGGATTAAAATATAAATAAATGACCGCAAAAAACAATTTGTAAATGGAAGGGAATTAAAAAACAGGTTATATTTTTTGGCGGATTGCATTTTAACGGGTTGTATTTTAACGGGTTGTATTTTAACGGGTTGTATTTTAACGGG
>JAVESN010000053.1:0-11341 GCA_034006575.1 Methanimicrococcus sp. | reverse complement strand
ATTTTAACGGGTTGTATTTTAACGGGTTGTATTTTAACGGGTTGTATTTTAACGGGCGTAGTTTTAACGGGCGTAGTTTTAACGGGCGTAATTTTAACGGGCGTAGTTTTAACGGGCGTAGTTTTAACGGGCGTAATTTTAACGGGCGTAGTTTTAACGGGTTGTATTTTAACGGGCTGTAGTTTTAACAGGCTGTAGTTTTAACGGATAATATTTTTTAACGGGATGTATTAAAAAAAAGGAATCAAAGAGATTCATACGTTTTTTTCATTAAAAGCGCGTCGTCTTCAATGTTCGGGCTTTCGCAAATGATGGTGCCGCACGCTTCGAATTCTTTGAAAACTTTCATTAAATCAATATAATTCATATCGGATTCCTCTAATATGAGGTGGTTGCGCTCTCCTTTTGCGGTGTATTCGATTCCCGAAATGTGGCAATGCATGGTTTTTAAACCGTCTTTTCCAAGCGTGTTTTCAATTTTTTCAAAAATGGCGCGGAATTCTTCATAGGTGTTGTGTTTGCCGTCGCGCGCGTGAATGTGGGAGAAATCAAAACAGGGCAAAACGCCGTCAATCTCAGCGGAAAGAGAGAGAAGTTCGTCGACGTCTCCGAATTGGGTTGCCTTTCCGGTTGTTTCAGGGCGAAGCGTCACGGGAATGTCATCCTCTTCTAAGCGCGCGGACAATTCTTTGAGAAGGCGAGAAACGCGGTCGTAAACGACTTTGTGATCGTCTTTCAAATAAAAAGCGGGGTGAAAAACGATGTTGGTCGCCGAGCAGATATTTCCGATGCGCGCCGAATCATAAATACGCTGAACGCTGGCGTCCAATTTGCTTTTTTCAGCGGCGTTGAGATTAATGTAATAAGGCGCGTGTACGCTGAGCGCGATGTTTTCTTTTGCCGCGACGACATTGACCTCTTCGGCCGTTTTTTCTCCCATCCGGACGCCTTGGACAAATTCAAGCTCCATGCAATCCAAACCAAGTTCGCGAACACGAGAAAGACCTTCGATGGTGCTGCGCCCTTTGGAGCTGACCGGAACCCCGGCCGTTCCGAATAAGAGTTTGGAATGCTGTTTTAATTTATTCATTTGAATCATGGATCGACAATCCCGAGATGATGCGTGATTTCTCTGCGTTTGTTAAAAGAGATTTTTTCTTCGACCAAATCCAGGAAGCTTTCCAAATCCTCTTCATCCAAACTGGTGATTTCTTCTTGATTGGATAAAACCAAATCCGCTAAATATTCGGTTTCCGAAGCGTCTAATCTCAAAAGGCGCTCTCTGAAATCTTCTCCGCTTTCGGCGAATCTGTGAGATATCGGCCTTAAGATAAAAGGAAATGAATGCCCCGCTCCGGAATCCGTATTACCGCCGGCCTCCGGCGCTAATTTATTGAAAATTTGCATATCTTTTTCTGAAAAAACACGACCCATAAAATTGTGCCTCCGTTTTTAATTATATTTAGTTATAATAACATGGGATACAACATTATATTAATTTATCACTTCGTTGTCGTGTTTTTAAGAATTGTTTTTGAAAAGAGAAATATATTTTATTTCTATATTTTGTATTTTTCGACGGTAAACAATAAAAGGAAATAAAACGCGCGACAAAACATAAAGAAATAAAACACGCTTGACAAAACATAAAAAAATAAAACACCGCGACAAAACATAAAAAAATAAAACACCGCGACAAAACATAAAAAATAAAACACCGCGACAAAACATAAAAGATAAAACACACACGCAAAATAAATAAATTCAAACGCGTCGAACACCAAAAAAAGATCGGCTTTAAAAAAACGAAGTGAAAAAGAAGGAATATTTTTCAGATTCGAGGGATGGAAAACAAAAAAAATGGCGGTAAAACAAAACCAAACAAAACAAAACAAAAAGAATCAAGATTTTTTTTGGAGCTGCCCGTTTCTGTCGATTTCGCCGTTATAAATGCGTGTCGTCGATATCGGGATGGTATCTTCTGCTAAAACGAAATCGACGACATGGATTTGAAGGGGCTTTAATCCTTTTGTTTTTCGAATTTCATTGATTTTTTCGGCACCGATTCGCGTCTCGGGGGAGACAACGATGACGTCGTAATTTTCAAAAATCGCCGGACCGAACGGATCTTCAAGCTTTAAGATGGAATAAGAATCGAGCGGCAAAGAATGCTTTCTTAAAATCGAAGAGATGAAATGATTTAATTCGTTTTCGCGAACGAAATAATTTGAAACGGAATGGTTTTTAAAAGAAGCCATTTCATCGGAAGTTAAACCGATGTGAACGAAACCGCCGCCGCTCTTTTTTAAAAGAGCGAACGCTTCTTCAATCATTTGAGAATGACCGGCGTGTAAAGATTCAAATGTTCCGCCCAAAACAACTCTGACCATAAACAGGAAAACAACAAAATGGATTATTAAACTTTTGCAACATTACCTCCTTTTTGAAAAAGAACAAAAACATAAAAATAAAAACGTGAAGTTTTTGAGAAAATAATAACCGGAGAAAGAAAAGACAATATGAAAAATAAAAATGAAAATCAAAAGTGAATACTTTCACATAGCTTACTCGGAGTATTTATAAAAAATCTGTGTTTAAGGATTTGAAATACGCCGATTTAAAAGTAATTAAATCGGAGGAACTTTATCTACAAATATAAACGATTCAAAAAGTAAAAAAGGAATCGAAATAAAAATAAGAATCCGAATTAAAATGACGAAAGAATAACTTTTAACTTTAAACTTTTAACTTTAAACTTTAAAAAAATAAAATAATATATTGTGCATTCTGCAGGAGAAAAAAAGATGACTGAAATAGGTTTGGAAGATCTTCCGGGCGTCGGGCCGGCCACCGCCGAGAAATTAAGAGAGGCCGGATTCAGTTCGGTTGAAGCCATTGCCGTTGCGTCTCCGGCCGAACTGGGTGCAACGGCCGAAATCGGCGAATCCACGGCTGCAAAAATCATTAACGCAGCTCGCCAAGCCGCGGATATCGGCGGATTTGAAACGGGAGATATGGTTTTTGAAAGACGCCAACACATCGGAAAAATCAAAACAGGATGCACCGAATTTGACGAGATGATGGGCGGCGGAATCGAAAGCCAGTCTATAACGGAAATTTACGGGGAATTCGGTTCCGGAAAAACGCAGGTCGCGCACCAATTGGCGGTCAACGTTCAATTATCGGAAGAACAGGGCGGTCTAAACGGCTCGGTCATCATTATTGACACGGAAAACACATTTCGCCCGGATCGAATTCAACAAATGGTCGAGGGCAAAGCCAACGAACTCGGAATCGACTTAAATCCGGAAGATTTTTTAAAAAATATCCATGTCGCCCGCGCGTTTAACTCAAATCACCAAATCCTTTTGGTGGATTCCGCGATGGATTTGGCAAACGAATTGAAAGACTCCGGCAAACCGGTCCGCCTTTTAATCGTGGATTCCCTGACGGCGCACTTCAGAGCGGAATACATCGGCCGCGGAACGTTGGCGGACCGCCAGCAAAAATTAAACAAACATTTGCACGGGCTCCACCGTTTCGGAAACTTAAACAACGCCGCCGTTTTGGTGACCAATCAAGTCATGGCAAAACCCGACGCCTTTTTCGGCGACCCGACCCGACCCATCGGCGGACACGTTCTCGGCCACACCGCGACATTCCGGTTGTATATTCGAAAATCCAAAGGTGACAAGCGTGTTGTCAAATTAATCGACTCCCCCAACCTCCCCGAAGGAGAAGCCGTTTTGGCCGTCACTCGAGACGGAATCGTAGACGCCTGATGAAAAAAACCGTTAAAAAACAAACGGTGTTCCTTATTTTTTAATTCAAAACGAAAGCGATTTTTTTCGCTTTCGTCTTAATCACCCGAATTATTTTTGACAAATATCAAATAAAAACAAGCACCCGTTTTTCTATTTAAACCGTTTAAAAATCGGAAAATATTTTTGTCGTTTGCGCGGCGCTGTTTTAATGCGTCATCTTTTTTTAACCCGGTTTTATAAAAAACGAACATTTGTTTCATTGTTTGACACACATTATTTTTCAGCGTTCGTTGATTAAATAAGATCAAAACGAATAAAATGCGGAAAATCGAATAAATAGAATGAAATTGGACAAATAAAATCGAATAAATAGAATGAAATTGAATAAATAAAATGAAATTGAATGAATATTAATAGAGTCGAAAAAATAAAATGAAATAAAACAAAATGAAATAAACCCCTGTAGAATTTTGTTTTTGTATTTTTTGTTTTTTGGTAAAATTATTTATATAATTCAAAAACCAAGATAATCCTATCATGTCTCCCGAAGAACTCGCATTGTTTCCTTTTTTAACGCAAGCTTCAGAATATGTCGAAGAATTGGATTTTTCTTTAGACTCCCTGATGACATCTCTGGCTTTTGAGTCTGTCCGAAGGCGCGGCTTTGAACGCTTACTGCAAACCTTTGAAGGAAATATTTCAAAACCGTCTTTTGGGAGCGAAAAGGAAGTTTTGACCGAATTATTGTCTTACCCGTACGCGCGCATTTTAATTTCCTGCGTCAACGAGCCCGCTTTTACGCGCCGTTACGCTCTTTTAGAAGCGACCGCCGCTTATTCGATTCTGAAAAAGATTATGGAAAAAGAGCCGGATTTTGTTTTAGACATCGGAAAAGATTTCGGCATTTCCGCGTCTCAAACGGAAGAGCAAATTCGAATTTATTTTTCGGATTATATCCGATATTCCCTGTCCATGAAAGATCTTTCGTGGAAATTGATTAACCGCCGCATGGAGCACGGTTATGTCACCATTCAACGGGAAGAATTCGCGCGTTTGCTTCAAGAAGCGATTCGAAAAAGAATTGAAAAAACCCTTCCGATTCCAAACATTCCGGAGGAAATTAAAAACGCGCTTGCCGAACAAATCGCGGAATTAAAATCAAAATATGAAGAACAACGCCAAAACTTGGGAGACGCCGATTTGGGAGACGTGGACTTTTCGATGTTTCCCCCCTGCATCCACAAGTCGCTTTCCAATGTCAGAGAAGGGGTAAACTTGGCCCACTCCATGCGTTTTGCCATGGTTTCTTTTTTGCTCAACGCCGGAATGTCCGCAGACGACGTGGTGAGTGTTTTTAATGTTTCTCCGGACTTCAGCGAAGAAAAAACCCGCTATCAAGTCGAACACATCGCAAACAATCAATATAAAACGCCCTCGTGCGCGACCATGCAAACCTACGGCAACTGTTTTGGAAAAGACAATATGTGCGCCAAAATCAGACATCCGCTCGGCTATTACAGCGCGTTGAAATTTCTGGCCGCCCAAAAGAAAGAAGAAGAGGAAAAATTCGGCAAGGAAAACGAATCGGATGAGCAGAAAGAAAATTGATTCAAACGGTATCAAAATAAAAATACGATTGTCGTAATGATTTCATGACGAATAAAATTCAAGGATTAAACAAAAATTGTTAAATGATAATCCGCATCTTAAAGATTTAAAAGGGTCCCAAACCGCTTAAAGAAACGCATCCGATCCAAGAAAGAAAGGAATTGGAAGGAGGAATGTCATTTCCTCAATTTTAAGAAATAGATTATAAAATTATTTTCTTTTATTCTTTCGGCATTTTTCAACGAAATCCGAAACCGGAAAAGAGCCGGGATGCATTTGCATATATCCCGCCAAAACGTTGTGCTCGTAAAGACCGTCTTTTTGACCGGTGATTCCTTTTCCGCGAATCATCTCATAAGCGAATTTGGAGTCTTTTGCGGGTTGTGTTACGGAATAATGAAATTCGTGCGCGCGAATGTTTTGATTTCCAAAAGCGGGGGAGAAGGGTTTGGCTTCGGCGTACCCAAGACCCTGAAGCTTTTTTGTAATCCGGGATTCGGCCGGAAGAAGGCCGGCCATTTTATAAACGCCGTCTTCCGTTTCATATGATTCGCACAAATAAGATAGGCCGCCGCCTTCGCCGAACATCGGAACTCCGTCGGCCGCCAAACCTTTTAATTTTTTTGTGGCGGGCGATTCGGACAATTTTTGAATATGAAATTCCGGGTAGCCGCTTGCGAAATAAAAACCGTCCGCTTCCGGCAATTCCCCTCGAGTCGGGCTGAAAAATTCAATTCTCGCGCCGGCTTTTAAAAAAGCGTCAAACATGGCCGGATAATGGAAGCAAAAAGAAGGCTCGCGCGCAACGCCGATTGTAACATCCGCATCGGGAAATTTTATTTTTTCCGGTTCGGAACGATTCGGTCTGTTTTGCTCATACTCCTCCGTGATTTGAAGGAGGAGATCCAAATCCATATTTTCTTCAATAAAGTCCGCCAATTGCGAGAAGTCCAAATCCTCTTCTTCCGGCAATCGAAGTCCCATATATCTTTCGGGAACGGCGATATCGGAATTCCTCGGAAGAGCGCCGACAATCGGAATTTTGCCGTCAAGAGCGCCTTTGATGAGTTCCAAATGTCTCGGACTTCCGATTTTATTGAGAATGACGCCCGCGATATGAACGTCGGGATCAAATTCAGCGTACCCTTTCAGCATCGCCGCAACGCTTCGAGACATCCCGTGCGTGTTGATGACTAAAAAAACGGGGATATCCAGCGTTTTTGCGACGTGCGCCGCGCCCGAGATTTCGGTGGAGTCCATGCCGTCAAAGAGACCCATGACCCCTTCGACGATTGAAATATCAGCTCCGGCCGACGCTCGGACAAATTGATCGACGACGCCGTCGGTTCCCATCATAAAAGGATCCAAATTATAAGAGGGGCGGCCGGAAATGACGGAATGGTAAGCGGGGTCGATGTAATCCGGGCCGGTTTTGAATCCTTGAACGATTCGGCCGCGTCTTTTAAAAGCCGCCATCAATCCCATCGAAGAAGTCGTTTTACCGACGCCGCTACCGGTTGCCGCAATCAAAAAACCTTTGGTCATTTTTTCACCTGAAAACTCGAAATTAAAAATTAATTCGAAACGGAAAATAAACTCGAAATAAAAAATATAAGCCAATAGAATAAGGAAAGTGTCCGTAAAAAGCTTTTGTCATTCAAAAAGTAAAAACAGGCGCATTTTCAAAAAAATGCGTCAACGCAGAAAGATTAAAAAACAAATTGGAAATGAAATCCAAAACAAACGAAAATAAAGAGAGAGAGAAATGAAAAACAAAGCCGCGTGTTTGGAAAAAAATTGAGCCAACCGTTAAAATGAAAACCCGTTTTTGAGGCAAGGAAAATAATTTGCTCGCATTTTTATGAAAATATGGAAAAACAAAAAAATGGAAAAACAAAAAAATGGAAAAACAAAAAAAAGAAAAAGACAAAAATAAAAACAAAAAAAAGAAAAAAGGTTACAAGTATCCTTTTTCTTTTAAGAGTTCGGCATTCAAAACGCTTGCCCCTGCCGCGCCTCGGATGGTGTTATGCCCGAGCGCGACGTATCGGATGCCTTCTCGGATTCGGCCGACCGACACGCTCATGCCTTTGCCCATGTCACGGTCAAGCCTCGGCTGCGGGCGGTCCGGCTCGTCGCGGACGATAATCGGATGTTTGGGCTCGGACGGGAGGTGGGAAAGTCCGGGGTCGAATTTTAAGAAAGCTTCTCGGACGGCGTCGGGTTTGGGATTTGCTTTTAACGTGGCCCAAACAGATTCCGTGTGGCCGTCAATGACCGGAACGCGGTGGCAGGCGGCGCTGACTTTAAAAGGAGCGTTTTTAACGGTGGCGCCGTCAAAGTCTCCGAAAATTTTCAAGGTTTCGGTTTGAATCTTTTCTTCTTCTCCGCCGATGTATGGAACAACGTTGTCATAAATCGACATGGCGTAAACACCGTTGTAGCCGGCGCCGGAAATGGCTTGAAGGGTTGCGACATTAATGGATTCAATACCGAATTGAAGAAGCGGTTTTAAGGTGACGGCCATCATAATCGTGGAACAGTTCGGATTCGTAATAATGCAGCCGTCCCATTTTCGGTTTTTCTTTTGAACATCAATTAATCCCAATTGTTCGGGATTGACTTCGGGAATCGTCAACGGGATATCGGCGTCCATTCGAAAAGAGGAGGCGTTGCTGGCAACGACAAATCCTTCTTTGGCGAAAGCCGGCTCAACCGTTTTTGCCAAGTCCGCGGGGAGCGCGGAAAAGACGATGTCTGCGTCAATGTTTTTCGGATCAATCTTTACAACTTCAATATCTTCGACCGCCTCCGGAATTTCGGTGCCGGCTTTCCAATCCGCAACCTCACCGTATTTTTTACCGGCACTTCTTTCCGATGCCGCAAGAGCTGAAATTTCAAACCACGGATGGTTGTCCAATGCCTGAATGAAACGCTGCCCGACATTGCCGGTGGCGCCCAAAATACCGACTTTAATTTTTGCCATAGTTTAACCTCAAAAACAGGAATAAGAAATAAAAATATTTAAATTACGGATAATAAATTTGGGGGGATTATTAAGGTTTCGCTGAAAAAAACAAAACAAAAGAAAAACAAAACAAAACAAAACAAAACAAAACAAAACAAAACAAAACAAAACAAAACAAAACAAAACAAAACAAAACAAAACAAAACAAAACAAAACAAAACAAAACAAAACAAAACAAAACAAAACAAAATAAAAAAGAAAAATACATTATTCAAAATGTATTCGGAAACAGAAAAATCAGAGTGTGATGGCTGCAACCGGGCAAACATCAATGCAAGCGCCGCATTCAACGCACGCGTCTGCGTCAACGACGGAGATTCCTTCCGAATCGAGGCTGAGAGCTTCGGACGGACATTCGTCAATACAAAGACCGCAACCGGTACATTCGTCTCTATCAATTTTGACTGCCATAAATTTTTCCTCCCATATGTGAATTTCAGTTAAAAAATGTTCAAAGGTAGAACATTGTAAAAGTATAATCCGTTTATTTTCTATTTAATATAAAATGTATCATTTCAATAAAAAATCAAAACGCAAACAATGAATTGAAAAACATATTGAAAAGACATAATATATAAAACATGGATAACACAAAATTAAGATATATATCTTTTGCAAAAAATCGAATTCATCGGAAAAAATATAATTGTTTTTAATTTTTGTTCATTTAATTTTCACTTTTAGAAGGAATAAAAACGCTTTCAAATAACTCCCGTGCACTTTTGATTTAAAGAAAGCGAATGCACGATAAATCGGAGCGGGAGATTGAATCGGAAAAAATCAAAAATAAAAGTTCAAACTCCAAATATTAAAAATCAGATTCTAAATATTAAAGATAAAGTGTCAAATAAAAAACAAAAACGAAAATAATTATCATTACGACTTATCGTTGACGATAAAATCAAACCGTTTTCCGGTGTCTAAATTTAGGCCGATTGAAAAGAAACAAACGCCGCCGCCGTTTACTTGGACCACGTTTGTTTTCCAATCTCCGACGGGGCGGCAAAAGAGATTAATCCAAACGCAGCGCTCGTTTTTGGGATTTAAAAAAGGGATGTATTGGCGATAATAACGCTCCAATTCTATGAAAAGGTCGGTTTGCGCCCAGTTGGAAGCGGGGTTTTCAGCCATAAACGTAATGAAGTCTTCCGTTCTTTTTTCATTGAAAGCGGAGACGGCTTTTTCTAAAAGTTTTTCGGCGTCTGAGAAATCCGCCGTGCCCCAAGACAGGGATTCGGCGCCTTCTTGATAGGACGCCGGCAGTTTGGAAAAGGAAAGAATCGCATATCTTGAATCCGATATCATACCACATACCTTTTTGTAAAACTCAATTTTCAATCTCCGGCCGTTTCTTCGGATAAACTTTTTTCCGTCATCAAAACTTTGTCAATGCGCGCATTGTCCATGTCGACCACTTCAATTTCATAATGAAGCCAATCAAATTTATCGCTGGCGCGCGGAATTTTTCCGAAAATATCTAAAATCATGCCGCTGAGAGTATTGTATGGATAATCGTTGCGATACTCCATCAAATCGAAATATTCCAAAAAATCATAAAACGGATATTGCCCGTCGATTAACCAAGAATCAGATGCGCGCGGCGTAATTTCATAGTCATCTTCGGAAGGGTGGAGCGCCGTGTCCCCGACAAGCGCCTCAAAGATGTCGCTGATTGTGACCAAACCGATAATGCTGCCGAATTCATCCGTGATAAAAGCGTGTTGATTTTGGTTTTCCCGAAACATTTCCAAAACAGATAAAATCGTCATATTGTCCGGCAAAAAATTCGCCGGTCGGATCACATTTTTAATATTGAAATCCGAACGATTGATTTCACTGATTAAATCTTTAACGGAGAGAACACCGAGAATGACATCGATATTGCCGTCCGTGACCGGATAAATGGAATAGGGCGTTTCATTGACGGTTTTTAAAATATTTTCTTGGGATGCGGCGATATCAATTGAAACGAGATCGTTTTTATGCGTTATTAAAGAACTGACTTTTCGATCGTCTAAACTGAAAATGCGCTCCACTAAGTCTTGTTCCGTTTCATCAATCGCTCCGCCGTCAATTCCTTCCTGAACAACCGCAATCACGTCTTCTTCCGTTGTTTCCGGCTCATACGGTTTGATGCCGGCTAATTTGGAAATGAGATTGGACGAACCGTTGACAAACCAAGAAATCGGAGAAATCAAAACGGAAAAAAAATACAGCGCCCTTGAGACGAGACTTGCCACAAATTCCGGATAGGATTGCCCGATTTTCTTTGGAATCAAAACTCCGAAAACGATTAAAAGATACGTCACCCCCAGAACCGAAATGAGAACGGAAAACAAGACGGCGTATGGTTGAAGCGTTTCAAATTCCAAAAAAAACTCCGCCAAATCTTGGGACAGGAAAGCGCCGGCATAAATTCCGATAAAGACGCTGATTGAAGTGACGCCGATTTGAACGGCGGATAAAAAGGAAGAGGGGTTTTCAATAAAATCCAATGCTTTTTGAGCACCGGCTTTTCCGCTTTTCGCCGCGCTCTTCAAACGCGATTTGCGAGAGGATAAAACGGCCGCTTCGGATAAAGATAACAGACCGCTTAAAAAAATTAAAAGGAAAATAATGAACAATTCCATATAAGCCATGATGAATCAACCAACAAATGTTCTTTGTTTGCTCTCCGTCTTAAATCTTTCTTATTTTTTCGATTGGGCCGAACCGCGACAATTCTTTGATTTTTCATTTTTTTGTTTTCCGGTATTATTATTTTTCTTGTTTTTCCGTTTTAGTTGTTTCATTGTTTTTCCATTTTTATTATTTTTATTGTTTTTCCATTTTTATTATTTTTATTGTTTTTCCATTTTTATTATTTTTATTGTTTTTCCATTTTTATTATTTTTATTGTTTTTCCATTTTTATTATTTTTATTGTTTTTCCATTTTTATTA
>JAVESN010000119.1:0-3472 GCA_034006575.1 Methanimicrococcus sp. | reverse complement strand
TTATTGTTTTTCCATTTTTATTATTTTTATTGTTTTTCCATTTTTATTATTTTTATTGTTTTTCCATTTTTATTATTTTTATTGTTTTTCCATTTTTATTATTTTTATTGTTTTTCCATTTTTATTACTTTTATTGTTTTTCCGTTTTATTGTTGTTTCATTGTTTTTCCATTTTTATTATTTTTATTGTTTTTCCATTTTTATTACTTTTATTGTTTTTCCGTTTTATTGTTGTTTCATTGTTTTTCCTTTTATTATTTTTCGTTTTTTTCAGACATTTCGTCGGACCCTTTTATTTTTTTGGCTTCCATGAACGGTTTTCCTTTGGAAAGGTAGAAGTAACCGACGACCGACACCGATAAAGCTCCGATGGTGTCCACGATTAAATCTTCCATGGTGTCGATTAAAGCCACGTTTTGATAAGCCGGATTTCCGGTAAGATAAGTGGTGGCGTCCTCATTCCAACATTGCATCGTGGTTTGAAAAAACCAATCCATTAAATATTCCGCAATTTCCCAAAGAGCTCCGATGGCAATCGCGAACGTGAATGAAAACAGAGCGACATAAAACGGATTTAATTTTAACTCCGATTTTTCGGAGGAATTTAAAGCCGACGTTAACGCAAACGCAATCAAACCTAAAATGATGCCTGAAATGGTGTGAAGCATCGTGTCCCACCAGCTGAAGCGATCAAAAAAACTGAACGCCTGCCCGAGAAAAGACCCGGCGAAAATAAAAAGCGAAATGACGACAATTAATCTTTGGTCAACAACGAATCCCATTTTTCTTTGAATGAAACCGGGAAGGGCCATATAAACCAAAGTCATGATGATGAAAAAGAAGAAAGAAATGTTTTCCTGCAAAAGGTCATCAATTGTAATACCGTCTTCCAAACCTGTAAAAATGTTCCAAAAATTCAGAGTGATACTTAAAAACAAAACCAACAAAACAAAATATCGAAGATATTTCGTAATTTTTGGCTCTACAATGCCGTCGGCATATCCGTTACTCGTATTCTGATTTTTGTTCCCCACAATGAGCACCCATAAATTTTTGCTAACCTAAATTTAAAAAAAGGATTGAATTAAAGTCATTTATGTATTATAATATAAATCATTTCGGTAAAAATAAAAACATAAAATTGCATAACAAGGAAAATAATAAAGAATAAGAGAATAAAGGAAAAGCGAAAAACAGAGAATATCTCTATTTATCTTCGTTTTATCTTTTTTATCTTTTTTATCTTCTTTCTTTGATTTCATCGTATTCCTTTTGAAAACAGGACAGGGCATCCGCGGAAAAACATTTTCAGGCTGTATTTGAGGATTGTTTGAAAATCCTAAATAAGATAGCTCGTCTTCGATTTTATTTGTAAGCGCTGCGAACAAAAAATAAACGAAAAATTGCGGATTCACACATAAATATCAAAACTGCTTTTTCGTTTTTAACTTTTGAAAAATTGTCAAACGATTTCACTGTTTGGCGCGACGTGATTTTTGTTGAAAAGCTGCGGCATGATTTTTATTTTTCAATTCTTTTCAGAAATTATGCAATTCTTCATTGAATTCGGCACATAGAAATTAAAAACCTAAAATCTAAAAATTAAAACCCCCGACATGAGCCCTGAAACTCAAAGACGTGAAATTCCGAAAATACAAAAATCCGAAAATGTAAAAATCCGGAATTTAACGCCCCAAAACCCAAAAACACAAATACTCAAATAGCACAAATACTCAAAAATATGAAGACTTAAAAACACAAAGACCTAAAAATCTAAAAAAGTAAAATGTACGGATTAAAAGAGTTGTTTAAAAATGATTTGCAAACGAGAACCGCCCAAAATAATTCAATCTTTGATTGCCGAGAAGAATATTTATTTAATTGACGTGCGCTCATCCCAAGAGCGATTGAGCGACGGATATATCGCAGAATCAATGTTAATAGATATCAGAGGTCCCGATTTTGAAATGAGATTAAATAAACTCGATAAAAATAAAATGCTTATTTTATATTGTCGCGCCGGAAATCGTTCTTTAAACGCCGCGGGAAAAGCCGAACAAGCGGGCTTTAAGGATATTTGTATGATTGAAGGCGGCATTAACGCGTGGAAATCTCAGGGGTTTCCGGTAAAAATGGAATAAAAACAAAGATATGAGATTGCCGCGCGCGAATCTCACCTTTTTTAAAAAACACCAAAAATCATATCTTTTTAAAAAAAAGAATTAAGTTTCGGTTTGAATTCTTTTTCGTTGTATTCTTTTTTGAATTTCTCCGATGCCGGCAATCAACAAATAAGCGGCGCTCATTACCAAAATGATGGTCGCGCCGGACGGCAAATCGAATTGATAGGAAAGCGCTAAGCCGCCCAGGCTTAAAACGGCACCGATTCCCGCCGAATAAAACATCATCGTTTTCATATTGTGGGAAAATTTGCGGCTGATGGATGCCGGAATCGAAAGCATTGCGATAATTAAAATGATTCCAACCACCTTAATCATAGAAACCGTAGCAAGCGCAAGCAAACACAGGAGGAGAAGATAAAACTTGTCCGCCGACGCGCCGACCACGCGCATATATTCTTCATCAAAGCACATCGCTAAGAATTCTTTGAAAAAAAGAGCGACCACAATTAAAATAATGAAATCAATCCCGACCATAAGTAAAATATCGGAAGCCGGAACCGTTAAAATATTTCCGAACAAATAAGTCATCAAATCCGGAGCGTACCCGGGCGTAAGATAGATGAGAATAACACCGACGGCCACCCCGAGCGACCATAAGATTCCAATCGCGGAGTCTTCCGAGACTTTTGTTTTTTTACTCAAAAAACCGAGCGTTGCCGCCGAAAGAAGGCTGAACGGCAAAAGCCCGAAAAGCGGATTAAGACCGAGATAAAAACTCAAGCCGATTCCGCCAAAACAAGCGTGTGAAATGCCGCCGGCGATAAAAACGATTTTCTTAGTCACGACGTAAACGCCGATTACACCGCAAGCGATGGACGTTAAAATCGTCGCTAAAATCGCGCGTTGAATGAAAGTGTATTGAAGGGCATCAAAGATTTCCAACATCATTTCACCTCCTCCGTTTTGGAATTCGAATCAACCCTTGAGCCGGATTTTGAAATCAAGTTCGTGCCGGAAACCGAATCGGAACCGGAATTTGAATCGGAGGCGGAACCGGAAGCGGATTTGGAACCGGAGTCGGAGTCCGAAACGGGAACAGAGTCGGAGTCCGAAACGGGAACAGAGTCGGAGTCCGAAACGGGAACAGAGTCGGAGTCGGATTTGGAGACGGAAAGATTAATGGGAGCGCTGCCGCAACCGCAAGCGCTGTCCGCCGCGCCGTGCGCGTAGGGGTGAGGTTCAAAAACGCGATGCGGTACGCCGTGCGCAACCAAGTCGATGGAGCAGCCGTAAGCGGCGGCGAAATCTTCTTGCGAGACTTCTTTGCTGTCATGGAAATACAAGCGGCG
>JAVESN010000038.1:0-15789 GCA_034006575.1 Methanimicrococcus sp. | reverse complement strand
GAGCGGATTCGAACCACTGTCACCGGCTCCAAAGGCCGGAATGATTGACCACTACACTACGGGACTTCAAACGAACAGATGATGAAAGGGACAAATAACATAAAAAGATTTTGATATGAAATCAAAATTGCAACAACAAAAACCGGTAAAATCCCTAAAACCGGTAAAATCCCCAAAACCGATAAAATCCCTAAAACCGATAAAATCCCTAAAACCGATAAAATCCCTAAAACCGATAAAATCCCTAAAACCGATAAAATCCCTAAAACCGATAAAATCCCTAAAACCGATAAAATCCCTAAAACCGTTAAAATCATTAAAAATAATAAAATTGTGAATATGATTTTTTCGCTAAAATTAATAAAACTCCTAAAAATAACAATATCCATATACATAAATTATTAATAAAAAACAAAGATATCTTTAAACACATCTTCAAAATTTTTGAAGCATCTATTCTTAAAATATTAACGGCAAATCTTTTTTTTAATTAAAACAATATCATTATACTTCATGGAATACTTTAGTTTTATATAGTTAAAATATCATATTGGTTTCTGAATCAAAATTTAATCTCTTGTGAATCTCTTGTTATGATATTATCTACCGTCGTTGTTTTTGATAATATTATCTTTGAATGACTTATTTGAATGCGAATAATCATAAACGGAATAAATATTTCGGATAAAACAAGATGCTGTGCTTGTGAAAAAGTACATATTAATATATAATTAATATCGGATGGCGTGAAAATTGAATAAATCATCAATAACACTTGCATTAAACGATTTAATTTGTCTCTCCGAGAAAAGACGAATCATTCTTTTACGGCTTGGTAAAAAAAAGCAAAAAATAGAAGAGCTTACCGAAAATATGAATATGACAGCCCATTCATTAGCGCCGCAGCTTAAAACCCTCAGAGACGAAGGCATGATCATATTAAAAGACGGATATTATGAATTGACAAACATCGGACATATTTTGGCCAAAAACATGTACCCGCTTTTTGAAACCATTGATATTTTGGAACGAAATCATCGTTATTGGTTTACGCGTAATTTATCCGTCATCCCCTCCGATTTATTGGAAAAAATAAGAGATATCGGAGATTACGATTTATTGGAATACGATATCAGTGAATACATGTTCGATGTCCCGAAAGAATTCAGCGACAATTTTAAAACATCAAAAAGCGCAATGTGTCTTCTCTCCATTTATCATCCCGTTTATACGGATATGTAGCTGAAAATGGCCGAGTCCGGCAAAGAAATGACGCTTATTGTTACGCCTAAAGTTTACGAGCGGTTAATGGAAGAAGAAAAAGAGAGATTGAAAAGCGTCATCCAAAGAGGCAATGTTACTTTTATGAAAATCGAGGACAGCGGTATGATATATCCGTCCATGACGATTACAGACGTTTTCGTTTACGTTTACCTCTTTAACACGGACGGCGTTTATGACAACAAAATCATTGTCAGCACCGACAAAAAAACTCTCTCCTGGATTGAAAGTTTGTATGCCCATTATCAAAACAAATCAAAACGAATGGAAAATATCGCTTAAATCGCCGGCCGCATTTTATTATACCAAAACAAATTACCGAATACCGAATAAAAAATTACAAATAAACAAATTACCGAATGAATAATTTAAACAAAAACAACAGACCGCTTTTGCTTGTTTCGGAGACTTTTTCGGTTTTTAAAAACTTGCCGCCCTTGTTTTTTTATAAAACTTTGAAACCAAACACCTTTTGTAGAAAACTAAAAAGAGAACGGTGTTTGACGGTTTTACATTTGCGGTTTGCTGATTTTTGTATATATTATGTCTCTATTACGTCTCTTATATATTTTATATCTCTTGTGTATTTTACATATATTTTATGCCTCTTATATTTCTTATTTGTTTTATATATGTCGTCTTTTCTTATATATTGTGTATTTTTTGCGCATCGGGTATTATTACTTCTCATTTTATTTTTTCAAATCCGTTTTTTTCAAAATCTTTTCTCAGCGCTTCGATTTCGCTGCACTTTTCCAGCTGAAGCGCGAAAATGCCGAAACACGGTTTTACATATTGGAAAAAAAGGTTATCTCCTTTAAATCCGACGGGAAACGGCCGAGCCCCTTTCAATAAAACGCCCAAAAGAGCGTATCCGCCGGGAACCAAATAAACCTCGTCGGAAACGTCCAATATTAAATCCCGGCAGTCCGTCAACGTCATTTCGTCTCCGATGACGACAACATCCAATGTGTTTAAACAAACCATAGAAAAACCTTGAAAAATACATCTGATCGTTAAAAACGAAATGAAATTTAAAATGAAATAAAATTGAAATTCAAAATAAAACAAAAAAGAGAGTGAAAAGAAAGAAAAAAGAGATATTTTTTCTTTAATTTCATTATTTCTTCTTTATTCAATCACCAAATCTTTTACCTTAATGCCGGATTCCACGATTTTTCCGACACGTTTGCCGCCGGTCATCCCCATGACGTAGGGCGCGACTTCTTCCGGAACAACAAGGATAAAGCCCATTCCCATGTTGAAAGTCTTATACATTTCAAGATCGCTGACATTGCCTTGCTTTTGAAGGAATTTGAAGATTTCCGGCGGCTCAATCGGGTCGTCAAAATCAAAACCGAGATTTGTAATGCGTTTCAATTTCAACAAACCGCTGCCGGTAATGTGCGCCAATCCGTGAACTTCATACTTTTTTATAACATCCAAAACTTCCATATAAATTTTGGTCGGCGTTAAAAGCTCGTCACCGATCGTTTTTTTGGAATCGTACGGGCAATAATCATGATAATCGTAAGGAGATTCTTTAATGATTTTTCGAACCAAAGAGTACCCGTTGCTGTGAACGCCGCTGCTTTTTAAACCGATGATGACATCGCCGACTTTAATCTTTTCTCCCGTTAAAACATCTTCTTTTTTAACGGCGCCGATACAGGTTCCGGCCAAATCAAAACCTCGAATCACATCGGGAAGCGTTGCCGTCTCGCCGCCGACAATCGACATTTTCGAAATCTCGGCGCCTTTGGATAAACCGATTCCGATTTCTTCGGCAAATCCGGGTTTATGTTTTTCAAGTGCGAGATAGTCTACAAAACCAATCGGTTCCGCGCCGATGGCCAACAAATCATTCACGTTCATCGCCACACAATCAATGCCGATTGTATCCCATTTTCCCATATCGTTTGCAATTAATACTTTTGAACCGACGCCGTCGGTTGTCATCGCAATTGCGAAATCCCCGAAATCCATCAAACCGGCGTAATGGCCGATTTCGGTCAAGGGCGCTCCAAATCCTTCTCTTTTAAAAGTCATTGTTTTTGTCAACGATTTAATGGTCTCTTCCTCTTGATGAATATCGACACCGGATGTCGCATAAGTCGATTGATTTTTTCCGCTCATAATAAACCTCATTTCTTAATCTTTCTTTGATAATTTTTTGGTATGCATTTATTCTTTTCCGTTTTCCGGTTTGTCCAATTCAAACTCGGCATGCAGCGCAATGACCGCTTTATTGACTTCGGCGCTGCTGACCACACATGAGATATTATATTCCGACGAGCCTTGGCTGATCATTATAATACTTATATTTTCTTTGCCGAGCGCCGTAAATACGCGGCGCGCAACACCGGGCGTTCCTGCCATTCCCGCGCCGACGACGGCAACCACCGACACATCCGACCGATAATCAATCGTATAGGATTCTCCGAGTTCCGATTTCAAGGCCTTGACCGTTTTTGTGCGGTCGGCGTCATTGACAATAAACGATATGCTGGACTCCGAACCCTGGCTGATTAAACGAACGCCGACTTTCTTTTCGGCCAATATTGAAAAAATAATCGCTAATTTTCCGACGGAATCCACCATCTCGGGACTTGAAATGTTAATCAAAGACACTTTTTTAATCATGCTGACCGCTTTGACCACATTTTTGGATTTTTTATTCTCCGTTACGACAAGCGTTCCTCCAAAATCCGGTTTAAACGTGCTTTTGACGCGAACCGGAATGTGGTGCATCATGGACGGCTCAATCGCGCGCGGATGCAAAACTTCTGCGCCCAATGATGAAAGTTCCATGGCTTCTTGGTAGGATATAAAATGAATCGTGCGCGCGCTCGGCACAATTTTCGGATTTGCGGTCATAATGCCGTCGACTTCTTTCCACAGCCAAATTTCATCCGCTTGAATGCCGACACCGATAATGGAGGCCGTGTAATCCGAACCGCTTCTCCCAAGCGTTGTTATATTTCCTTCTTCGTTCTTCCCGATAAACCCGGTGACGACTTGAATCGTATCTTTTAATCCCGGTCCCAAATTTTCCAAAATCAACGGATAGGATTTTAAAAGCGGTTTTGCGCCGCCGAAAACATCCGTCGTTATGATGCCCGCTTCTCCGCCGGTATAATTTTTGGAATCCATCCCGATTGAGCGAAGCGCGCCTGAGACGATGGGCGCCGCCAATCTTTCCCCAAAAGAGGAGATGTTATCCCGCGAACGAAGCGTTAATTCTCCCAAATAACAAATACCGATTAACGCTTTTTCAAGCTCGTCGATTTGAACGGTTAAGAACTTAATCGCTTCTTGTCTGATTTCTTCTTTGTCAATGGCTTCGCGAACGGCGGTAAAATGTTGCTGTTTTAAGGCCGTAATAAATTCTGTCACAACGGTGATTTTTCCTTCTTCGCGGGCGGCGTTTGCGACTTCTAAAAGCCGATCCGTTACGCCGGCCAATGCGGATGTCACTAAAACGATCTGATCCCCTTTGTCATAATAACTTTTTGCCAACTCGGCCACATGGCGTATTTTTTTTCCGTCGCCGACGGATGTTCCGCCGAATTTCATTACGATCTTCATACTTCTCTGTTCCATTGCATGTGGTTTTTTAATTCGTTTTGATTCTTTTTCCAATGCAATATATATTTAAATAGGTTATGACGCAGCAAATATTTTAAAAAATGAATGGAAAAGCGGCTGTTCTTGATTCTTTGTTCCAAATTTGTTTTTTTCATCATTTTTGTTTTTTGTTTTTTGTTTTTTGTTTTTTGTTTTTTGTTTTTTACTTTTTCAATGAAACAGAGATTTCAAATAAGAATAAGGCTTCATTGTTTCCCATGAAATATATTGTTATTATCGGAGACGGAATGGCGGATTTGCCGATTCCGGAACTTGGCGGAAAAACGATTTTACAATCGGCTCAAAAACCGACCATGGATTATCTTGCCAAAAACGGGAGGTCGGGGCTTGCAGCTACCGTTCCCGCGGGCTATCCTCCCGGAAGCGATGTTGCGAATATGTCCATTTTCGGATATGATCCGGCTGTTTATTACACCGGGCGCTCTCCTTTAGAAGCGTTAAGCATGGGCATTTCTCTTCAAGGAAACGATTTGGCTTTTCGAACCAACCTGATTACAATCGGAAACGAAGACGGAACGGTTGGAAAAGACGGTCCGGCTCTTTCCGACGCTTATATTCTTGATTACAGCGGCGGGCATATTTCCTCTGAAGAAGCGGACGAATTGATTCGATTTATTGACGATGCCCTCGGAACTGACCGATTTAAATTTTATTCCGGTATCAGTTACCGCCATTTGTTGGTGGCTCAAGAAAACTACGGAAAAGATTTGATTTTTACGCCGCCGCATGATATTACCGGAAAAAAAGCGTCGGATTATTTCCCCCAAGTCCGCGAGTCGAGTTCGTCCGATGAATCGGATGTTGTCGAATCGGAAAAAGCGGCTCAAATTTATTTGGAAATGATGAAAAAATCCTTCGACCTTTTAAAGAATCATCCCGTCAATCAAAAACGCATCTCGGAAGGCAAACTTCCCGCGAATTGCATTTGGTTTTGGGGGCAAGGCAACGCGCCGAAATTCGAATCTTTTGAAAAACTTCATCAAAAAACAGGCGCGGTCATTTCCGCGGTTGATCTTCTCAAGGGAATCGGCATTTGCGCCGGTTTAGATGTGATTGACGTCAAAGGCGCGACCGGATTTTTGGACACGAATTACAAAGGAAAAGCAGACGCCGCCATTCAAGCGCTTCAAACCAAAGACTTCGTTTTCGTTCATATCGAAGCTCCGGATGAATGCGGTCACATCGGCGACTATCGAAAAAAACTTCAAGCGGTCGAAGACTTGGATCTTAAAATCATTTCTCCGATTTTTGAGTATGTCCAAACTTTGAATGAGCCCTGTCAAATTCTGGTGATGCCGGATCATCCGACGCCCGTCTCTTTAAAAACGCATACCTCCGATCCGATTCCGTTCCTTTTGTATGATACGCGAGAGGAAAAAATTGATTCCGTTTTGGTTTATGATGAGCAATCCGCAAAGGAAGGAGAATTGGGAACGGTTTATGCGCCGGATTTGATTTCTTTAATGATTAAATTTGAATAAATTCATTTTTGAACGACTTATTTTAAATGAATCGAATGAATCGGGTTGAATTATATCATTTTTGATTTTTTTTTCAAAAACGTTTTGAAATAGATTAATATATTTCAAATTCATACTCCTTTGAGATATTCGTTTGTTTTATCTGTTTATTCAAAAAACGCCCGATTATCGGGAGGATAAGGGGTCATGAATCCGTTCCAAAAAAAACAGGGCAAAGAGAAGGACGATAAAGAGTCCGAGCCCGATATAAAATCTTCAGTAAATCAATTGTTCAGTAAATTGACATCTCTTGGCAAGACTTCTCAAGAAAACACGTTTGGCGAGTTCAGACAAACGCCGTTGATGGATTTGATTGAACGCAAAAATGATATTGTCGTTAAAGCCGATCTTCCCGGCGTTACGAAAAATGATGTGACGCTTGAAATTCAAGAACGTCTGTTGACGATTCGCGCGGAATGCTTAACAGACATCGAAGAAGGCATCTACATCCGAAGAGAACGCTTTTATCGCAAATATGAAGGTTCCGTCAACATTCCGATTCAAATTGATGAAGAAGGCGCAACGGCTAAATTATCCAACGGAGTTTTAACCGTTTTCCTTCCCAAAAAAACAAGCGCCGTTGAAGTTGAAGATTAATTTCTCCGGCTTTTAATATTTCTTTTTTCGGCTTTATATTTGTCTTTTCCGGTTAGGATTACCTTTTTCGGCTTTATAATTGTCTTTTCCGGATTTTAATTATTTTTCCGGTTTAAGATTATTTCTCAGGCGTGTTTTTTTCATTTATTTTTTGAAAAACAAATGCCGTTTTTGCTGTTTGGCGCGCCGTTTCGTTTTTTGGGGCACGCTCTTGTTTTTATGCTGCAACATTCGGCGCGAAGGTTGTCTGTGTTTCCATCTCACTGTGTTTTTTAGAGTAGTTTCACTTTGCAAGCGGATTATTTATAAGAAATAAATCATAAGTAAAGCAATCATAAACAGACTTTCATAAACAGACTTTCATAAACGGACTCTTGTAAACAGACTCTCGTAAACACGCTGTTCCAAACAGTTCAATAAATAAAACCTTCTCTATTTTAAAATCAACATTAAATACTGCTGTCAACTTAAAAAAATCGTTATCAACTTTAAAAATCGTTTTACTTTTATTTTCAATTTAAATCGTTTGGAGACGAAACATGCCGGAACCGGGAAAACAATATATTAAACATCCGCTGATCTTGGAAAATTCGGTTGAACTGCGTTTGTATCAATTAAATATTGTTTCGGGTTGCGTTTCTAAAAATTCTCTTGTCGTGTTGCCGACGTCTCTTGGAAAAACGGTTGTGGCTTTGCTTTTAATTGTCATGAGGATTGAGAGAATCGGCGGAAAAGTTTTGCTTTTATCTCCGACAAAACCGCTTGTTGAGCAGCATTATGATTTTTTTTCCCGTGTTTTAAAATTGCCGGAGGGAAAAGTTAAAGCGTTTACGGGAAGCCTGTCCCCCGAAAAACGAAAAGAATTGTGGGATGAGACAACCGTTATTATCGCAACGCCGCAAGTGATTGAAAATGATTTGATCAACTCCGTCATCTCAATGAAAGACGTTTCTTGTATCGTTTTTGATGAAGCGCACAGGTCTGTCGGAAATTACGCTTATACCTACATCGCCGAAAAATACATGGCGACTGCCGATAACCCTTTGATTTTAGGAATTACGGCCAGTCCCGGAAGCGAAAAAGAAAAAATAGACGAGGTTTGCAACTCTCTCTTTATTGAAAACGTTGTTGTAAAAACCGAAGAGGATGCCGATATTAAGCCTTACGTTCACAAAAAAGATTTGGAATGGATGCCTTTGGAATTGCCCAAAGAATTGATTGAAATTCGAGAAACCTTAAAAAAGATATTGGATGAACGATTGGATAAAATGGCGGAGTACGGGTATCCGCTGGATTCTAAGTTTTTAGCAAAAAAAGACTTATTGGCTCTTCAATCTCGTTTGACGTCCGAATTAAAAACGGAAGCCGCCGATTCAAGCACTTATCAAGCCGTTTCGGTGATGGCTGAAATTATGAAGATTGAGCATGCCGTCGAATTAATCGAAACGCAAGGAACCAAAGCGCTTTTGGCTTATCTTCAAAAAATGGATGAAGAATCGGGGACGTCCGGCGCAAGCAAAGCGGTTAAAAGATTGGCGTCCGATCTTTATTTCAGACAAACGCTTCATTTGGCGGAAAAATGTGAAACGGAACATCCAAAATTTTATGAAGTTCAAAAGCTTGTCCGCAATCAACTTTTAAAGTATCCGGATTCTAAAATCATCGTTTTTACCAATTTCAGAGAAACGGCAAACATTGTCAAAGAAGCTCTTTTTGATGTTTCCGAAGCGCGTCCCGTTCGTTTTGTCGGACAAGGCTCTCGAAATAAAGACAAAGGGTTGACTCAAAAACAACAAACCGAAATCATTGAGCAGTTCCGCGCCGGCGAATATAATGTGTTGATTGCAACGTCCGTTGCCGAAGAAGGATTAGATATTCCGTCAACGGACATGGTTTTATTTTACGAGCCGGTGCCGTCTGAAATTCGCAGTATTCAACGGAAAGGAAGAACCGGGCGTTTTCAAACCGGCCGCGTTATTATGTTGGTTACGAAAGGAACGCGCGACGAAGCGTATCGGTGGAGCAGTCAGAATAAAGAAAAGAAAATGCTTCATGCCATGAAATTTCTTCAAAACGCATACCAAAAAGAATCTTTGAAAAAAGAAGAGCGCGAATCTCAAAAAACCTTTTCAGATTTTGAAAAAGAATTTAAAGAGAAATCCGCCTTAAAAGTCGGTTTGACCGAATTAAACTCGGATTCTTGCACATCCGTCCCCTCTGTCGTTCTTGAAATGAATTCGGTTTCCGGCTCAATTTCCGATTCTGTTTCCGATTCTGTTTCCGATTCTGTTTCCGATTTTGATTCCGATTCTGTTTCCGATTTTGATTCCGATTCTGTTTCCGATTTTGATTCCGATTCTGTTTCCGATTTTGATTCCGATTTTGATTCCGATTCTGTTTCCTCGGTTTTTTCTTCCAAATCTCTTGTTTATTCTCATCCTGTTTTGAACTCTCATCCGTTCTCGGAATCGTTTGGCATCTCCGGTGTCGCGGCCGCGTCGGACGCGATTTTGAAAGGGGATTTTAAAGAGCCTTCTCTTAAAATTTTAGCGGATTCTCGAGAAATAAAAAGCGGCGTTTTGAAATATTTGGATCGTTTCGGCGTTGAATTGAAAACGATGAAACTGGACGTCGCGGATTATGTCATCAGCGATGAGATGGCGGTTGAACGAAAAACGATTGCGGACTTTTCGACTTCTTTAATCGGAGGCAAACGGAATTTATTTTCTCAATTGTCCGACCTTTCCCGGACTTATAAAAAACCGATTCTCATTATCGAAGGCGACGAAGAGTTGGCCTCAGGAAACATGCATGAAAATTCCATTCGCGGGGCGCTTCTTTCGATTGAACTTGATTTTAAAGTATCCGTCTTTTATACCAAAACGGAAGAGGAAACCGCATCGCTTCTTAAAATGATGGCTCAAAAAGAACAGATTTACGAGAAAAAAACCGTCAACCCGCACGGGAAAAAGCCGGCTAAAACAACTCATGAGCAACAAGAATATGTTTTATCTTCCATATCCGGGGTCGGGCCGAAGGCGGCGCAACTTCTTCTTAATGAATTCGGCTCTCTTAATAATATTTTTAACGCAACGGAAGAAGAGCTGTGTCAAGTCAAAGGAATCGGAAAAGTCACAGCCAAACGTATTTTGGATGTTATGAATTTTGAATATAAAAAATAAGAAAAAGATAAGAATAAAATAAAAATAAAATAAAATAAAAATAAGATTTAATGTCAATTTTATTCCAATCGTTCGATTAAATCTAATCCTTTTTCAATAATTTCTAAATATTCAAAAAGGTGTCTCGAATCTTTTTCGTTTTGCATTTCTTCGGCGACGGCATTGAGTTTTAAAAGAATCAACTCGCGCAATTTTGCTTCTTCGCTTGAATAAACGGTCGTTTCCATCGTATAATCATCATAATTCTCAATCGTCGTTCCTCTCAGCGTTTGTCGAGGCGGTATTTTTTCCGGAACTTTCGGGGCGCACTTTTGCAAAGCTTTTTCTTTTTTAGAAACGCTTTTGGAAGTAACGGCCGGAACGGACGCGGCGGATATCATTTGTTTTGTTTCCGTTTCGTTTTCGCTGCAAAGCGGACATATAATTTCTCCTTTAAATCTGAAAAGAGGCGCGCCGCATTCTCCACAATGATTCGCCAACATGGTGCCGCCGTTTTCCAAATACTTTGCGATTTTTTTAACATTATCATCCGAACTCATTTTTTTCTCCGTCCTGTTATTTATTATTATATTTCGTTATTTGCTATTTTTTATTATATTTCATTATTTGTTATTTTTTATTATATTTCGTTATTTGTTATTTTTTATTATATTTCATTATTTGTTATTTTTTATTATATTTCGTTATTTGTTATTCATTTTTATTTTTGAAAGATTGATTTTTTATTCGTTTTTTGTTTTTGAATGAATAAATGAGTGAATGGATGAATGAATTGTTCTTTTTTGTATTAATCTTTCTCATTCTTTTATTTTTTTTAAAGGTTAAATTTAAATGGGAGGGATCTCTCTTCTTACTGTACAGTCTAAATGACCGTTTATAAAATTATGTTTACGCTTATTTAATTATCAATTTAAAGACCGAATCGGATTTTCTAAAAAGAATGCTTCTCGGATTTAGAAAATCGTACTTTCGTTTTTTTTCTACTTTCCGATATTTTATCTTGAGTCATTTTTTAATTTAAAGGGAATAATGGCAGATTTTCGATTTGGTCGAATGATTCAGGTGATATTATGGCAACCGATGAATATCAAAAAACTATTGATCAATGTATTGCTGAATTGGATGTAATCGGAAACGACACATCCGTTCCAAGAAACATCAGACGTTCCGTTACGGAAATTATTGAAGTTTTAAAAGACGACAATCAAGAACTTTTCTTACGCGCCGCATCCGCGCTCAAAACGCTTTCGGATGTCAGCTATGATCCCAACCTTCCGATGCATACCGGAACTTATATTTGGAGCATTTTGAGCAAATTGGAAACAATTCCCCCCGAAGTTTAATTTCCCATTTTAATTTTCTTTTTTTATTTTATTTTAAAGTCATTTCTTTTTTTACTTTTTCATTTCATTTTTCTTTTTGTTCTTTTTTGTTCTTCTTTTGTTTTTCTTTTATTCTTTTTTTACTTCGGTTTTTTTCTTTATTTTCCGATTTAATCTTTCCGTTATATTTTATTTCATCGAAATCTAGTTATATTTTTTCTTCTTTGATTTTCAATGACGTTATTTATCTTAAAGGTGAAGTTAATGGGTTTTTTGAATCGTTTATTTCGTAAATCAAATTTTAAATCAAAACAATTTACGGGAGACAATGGCGGAAACGCTCTTATTCTGATTCCCGCAAATGCCGAATTCGAGTTTGTGGATTACGGTTTTGTTTCTTCAAACACATCCGTTTTGATACAAATCGTTTGCAGAAAAGATCCTTATCAGAATTTTCGGTTAATTGATGATGATCTCAAAAAAAATTATTCCGTTCTTTCCATTAAAAAACTTCCAAAAAATATCGTGATTCGCTCTCTTCCTCTCAAAAACGGTTACGAGGGCGACCTTTATAATGAGCGCAACGATCAAGCGATTACAATTCGTGTCGGACCGGAATCCAAAGAAAATTTAAAGCTGCTCTTGGATATGATTCGCTCTTCCCGATTCATTTAATTGATTTAATCAATGTTTTTAAACCATTGTGTTTCCAATAGTATTTATAGATTCAAATGAATTTGTTGTTTGAATTTAAAATTTTTACTCATTTCTTTTAATATTTTTTTATATCTCTTCCTATAAGAAATTAAATGATAAAAAATATAAAAATAAACCAGGTGAAAATATGAAAAAAACACTCCAACTTTTGCTTATTATTCTCATTCCGATTGCTTTGATTCTTCTTTTGAATCATTACAAAAATGGCGGTTGTTCTTATATATTCGGAAAAAAAGAAAAGAAAAATAAGAAATAATTTAAAAACCGTTTTGAGAAAGAATGATTGATTTCATTATTCTTTTTAAAAAATTATTTCTATAATATTGTTTTTACGGTTTTTAATTTTATTGTTTTTTAATTTATTGTTTTTTAATTTTTATTATTTTTTTTATTCGTTTTTAATGTTTAAACGGTTTGAATTATCGTTTGTTTTTCAATTTTAAAGCTTATTTTTAGAAGCTTCGCGCGCAAAAATAAATTCCCTCATCAATTTTGTTGCTAAAATCGCGGATTGTCCGTTGTCGTATTCCGGTGCGATTTCGACAATGTCAAAGCCGATTGTTTTGGGAGCAAACGCGCGCAAAACGTCTCGAACTTCCCGGTCCGTCATTCCAAACGGTTCCGGCGTTCCGAGCCCCGGACAAAAAGCGGGGTCAATCGCGTCCATGTCCAGTGATAAGTAAATATGGTCGCTGTCTAAATATTCCATCGTTTCTTTAATGATTTCTTTAATACCGTTTTCAAAAACGTCATCATTGGAATAATATTTCACTCCTTCATTTTTCGCGTATTCCCATTCTTCTCGCGGACCGCTGCGAATGCCGATTGAAACATAATTTTTGGTGATATCTTCTAAAATGTGGCGTGAAACGCAAGCATGATTATTTTTCAATCCGCGAAAATCGGTTCTCAAATCAAAGTGCGCGTCTAAAACCAAAACGGCGAAATCATCTTTTTCTTCGCACGCGTCGTAACAGGCTTTAACCGGCGCGTACGTTAAAGAATGCTCGCCCCCGATCATTATCGGGAATTTCCCGTCGTCAACAATTTGTTTGGTGTCTTCGTAAATCCATTCCAACGTTTCGTCGATATTGACGGAGACAAAAGAGTTTCCGGCATCATGAACCAATATGTCCACCATATCCAAATCATATTTCGGGTGGTACGTCTCAAAGTTAATCGCCGCCTCTCTCATTCTGTCCGGAGCCCATCGGCTTCCGGGTCTAAAAGAGGACGTATTGTCAAACGGAGCGCCAAAAATTACATATTCGGCGTCTTCGTAATCATAAAGAGCATCATGAAAAGTCGTCGGTATAAACATTACCAGTTCCTCATTATTTTATAAAGCCGTTTGCAATCTCTTTTAATACAGATTCAAATCGGCTCATTAAACAACAATAAAGTATTTTTCTATTTAAAAATTCGTTTTTTAATAATTTTAATTTCAAATTTATTTCTTTAATAATATCTTTTTTAAAAAGAACTTTAATATTTATTCTAAATATTTTTGATTTGAATCTTTTAACGTTTTTACTTCAAATATTATTTTTAACGTTTTTATTTCAAATTTATTTTCATATTTTTTTTAAAGAATCGGAAAAATTAAAAAAACAGAATATGATTATGTTTATCAATATATTTATGAAAATACAAAAACAGATTTAAAAATAAATTTAAATCTGTTTTATGTATCGTTATTTTCATTTCTTTTTTCAAGCCATGTTATTCCTTTCGGACCACTTTTAATATGGCGTGGTTGACCGCATTTTTCGGGCAATTTGTGATACAGCGTTTGCAGCTGGAGCCGAGGCATTTTTGGCTGTCAATGACAATATAATTGTCCGGTTCCATTTTCTTAACCTTAATCGCGTTTTCCGGGCAAGATTCTTCACATTTATGACAGAAAATACATCCGACCGCTGGCGCTTCTAAATAAACGCCGATATGCTCTACCATCTGGATTCCGTTTTCTCCGACATCGTCGATATCGCGAATGACGCGCCGCTCAAAATTTTGCTCCTTTCCATCCCGCGGAAACGGTTTCACATTAAACATTTCAAGCATACTGTCATACATTTCTATCGGCATGCCTTGTTCCCAATAGGACAATTCGCAAATGTAAATATCTTTAAATGTTTGAGAAGTGGCCATCATTAAATGGTCGGCCTGTATTCTTTTTGCCATCGCTTTGATGTCTTCTAATTTTTCCGGATTTGTCGCCAATTTGCGCGCCAAACTGATGGACGTGTTTCCGAACTGAATGACATTCTTTGAATAATTCGGAACGGAGCCGAGATAGGACGCTTTTTTGCCGTCCACGTACGTTCCGGTCGCGCCCGATATGTACGCGTATTCCAATTGATCGTAATCTAATCCGGCCGCATTCATTAAAGTCAATTGCGCCGCGCGGATGGCTCCGATGGCTTTTCCGATTTCAACGACATCTTTTTCTGTGATTTCAATGCCGTTTCCAAGAATAACTTTGCCGTTTGGAAGTTTCGGAAGAGTCGTCATTAATTTGCTTTTTAACATGATTGAAACACACGAAATAACGCCCGTTCCCGTAATTCCGACAGCTTCTATTTCTCCCTTCTCTATGACTTCTCCCGTAATCGGATTTATTAAATCTCCTTTTGCGGTTTGCATCATGTCGTCCAAAACGGTTAAACGCCAATAATCCCCCTCAATGTTCAAATCGCTGATAGCGCCCGGCGCGGCCAACATTCCGCAAGGGATGCCCTGTCCTTCAATGGCCGGACCGGCGGCGGCGCTGGCCGTAATGATTTTATCTCCGATCTTAATAGCCATTTCCGCGTTTGTTCCATAATCCGTGACCAGACACGGTTTTTCTTGTAAATAAAAATCCGTTTCCGTCATCATGGCTAAGGCGTCCGCACCGATTTCGTGTTTTATGGCGGGCGGAACAATAATTTGACAATTCGGCAAATCAAGAATTCCCGAAAAAATTTCACTCGCCGGAAAAACACGCGCTTCACGCTCCACATTTTCAATGCCGAGCTTTTTCTGTTTCGTCTCCCCCGCGTATGCCAAATCTCGAATTTCAATATTTTGGAAAAGAGAAAGCTGAATCGGATTGCCGCAAACGGCGACATAATTGACATCTTTTAAATCGATTTCAAAGGCGTTGAATATCTTTTTTACGGTTTGAAGAATCACTTCGTTGGCCACATCTTCCCCCGTGACGATTGCGAATTCAAGGTGGTCGATTACGTTTCCACCCGGAAGAGGGTGTCCCATCGTTATTACGGTTTTAAGAGTCTTGTTTGTTTTTTGATCAATTAATTGTGCTCGAAAGCCGCTTGTTCCAATATCTAATGCAATGACATACATCTTATCTATCCACCCATTTTTAATGATTTTTTATCATTTCTAATTCATTCAACATTAATCATTCAACATTAATCATTCAACATTAATCATTCAAATATTAATTTATTAATTTATTTTATTCTTAATCCGTTCAATCATTCATTCCATTATAGTTCGTTTAATCCCAATCCA
>JAVESN010000089.1:0-6669 GCA_034006575.1 Methanimicrococcus sp. | reverse complement strand
TCATTCAACATTAATCATTCAACATTAATCATTCAACATTAATCATTCAAATATTAATTTATTAATTTATTTTATTCTTAATCCGTTCAATCATTCATTCCATTATAGTTCGTTTAATCCCAATCCATTTAATTATTTTTTATTCAAATTATTATTTTTTAATCGGAAGTCATTGTTATTATATTATTATTCAGTTTTCAATCGTTTGTTTTATTCTTCGATTTATTTTTATTATTTGTTACAAGACTTGTAATTTTAACGAATATATACAAGTTTTAATGAGCTGAGTATACTTTTTAAATCCGCTTAAATCTATCGCAAATTTTAACGGGAAATCTTACGTTACGCCTTTCTAAAAAACAAACGAATTAGATTTTTACAATCGCGTTATAATTTTGGTTTGCGGTATCGATTTTCATTTGTATTTCTTTAAATTTTAGGATAAATTATAAGAATCTTTAATTTCATTAAGACTTAAGTTTATCCGTTCGGTTTGGTTTTTGAAAAAATTGACAATACAAATATGTGGAATCAATTTTATTTGAAAATCCATTGATTTAATCGTGAAATGTCGGATGAACAATAAAAATATGACATTTTTGACGGTTAAATCGTCGAAACGGTTTACTGCCCGAATGTTGTTTGGGAGTCTTTATGACTTTCTTTTATCCACAGGGTCAGCAATCGTGTCAGAAATTATGTGAATTATGTGATTTATGTGAATTTAACCTAAAAAATAGGGGGAAATTAAATTATGACAGAATACACACCCAAAGAAAGATTATACCGCGCATTAAAGAAAATGGATGTTGACAGAATGCCCGCTGTTTGTTTTACACAAACCGCGACGGTTGAACAAATGGAAGCCTGCGGCGCTTTCTGGCCCGACGCCAACGAAAAACCGGAATTGCTTGCAAAGCTTGCCGAAGCCGGTCACACCGTTGTCGGATATGAAGCCATCCGTGTTCCTTTCGACATCACGGCCGAAGCGGAGTTTTTCGGTTGTAAATTAAAAGACGGCACACGCGAGCAACAACCGTCCGTTATCGGCCACGTTGCGGCCGTTCCCGAAGACGTTGAAAAATTGAAAAATTTCAGTTTCGGCAGCGATACGCGCGTTGACAGAATTATTAAATCGATTGCCATTCTCAAAGAAAAATACGGCGATGAAATTCCGATTATCGGATCCATGATTGGCCCGTTCTCTCTTGCACAGCATCTTAACGGTGACAACTGGTTTATGGGTCTTATGACAGACGACCCCGTCGTTCAACCGTTAATCGACATGTGTACGGATTTCTGTACCCGCTACGCGCAAGAAATGGTTAAAGCCGGTGCAAGCTGCATGGTCATTATCGACCCCACAGCCAGTTACGAACTTCTCGGCGACGACTTCTATGCGAAATTTGCCATCCCGTACCACAAAAAGATTGCCGACGCTATGAAAGAATTGGACGTTCCGACCGTTCTTCACATTTGCGGCGACACCACCAAAGGAATCTATTTAATGGACCAAGCCGGCGTTGAAGGCATCAGCGTTGACCAAAAAGTGGATGTTAAAAAGGCAGCGGAAACCGCAAAAACAGCCGTGATTGTCGGTAACCTTGATCCGGTTCAACTCATGTGGAAAGGCACACCCGCCCAAATCAAAGAAGAATGTGCAAGAATTTATGGCGAAGGTGCAAAAATTGTAACGCTCGGCTGCGGTACTGTGTCTGCGACACCGACCGAGAATTTAAAAGCGTTCGTGGAATACGCCAAAGCTTCTAAATATTAATTTTTTAAATTTATTAATCAGAATGTTTTCATTCTGATTTTTTTATATTTTTCTCAAATTCTTCATATTTTATTTTGTTTTTCCTTTTTATTTATTTTTAATTTCAATCATATTATCTATTTCTTCATATTTTATTTTGTTTTTCTTTATTTATTTCTCCATATTTTATATTGTTTTTTTATTTCTCCGTATTTATATTGTTTTTTTATTTCTTCATATTTCCATTTGTTTTTCTTCTTTTTATTTCTTCATATTTTATATTGTTTTTTTTATTTCTCCATATTTCCATTTGTTCTTCTTTTTTATTTCTTCATATTTTATATTGCTTTTTTCATTTCTTCATATCTTATATTGTTTTTCTTTTTTATTTCTTCATATTTTATATTGCTTTTTTCATTTCTTCATATTTTATATTGTTTTTCTTTTTTATTTCTTCATATTTTATATTGTTTTTTTCATTTCTTCATATTTTATATTGTTTTTCTTTTTTTATTTCCAATTTTTTATCTATTTCTTCGTATTTCTTTTTGCTTTTTACCGACCTTCATTTTTTATCTATATTTTAATTTTTCAAATATTTTTATTAATTTGATTCTTAATTCCTTTGTTTTTTTCAAACCCCTTATTTTTTTTATAAAGCTTTGTTATTTTGTAAACGTCTTGTTAATTCTATCAAGTCGTTGAAAATTTATTTGAGAATTAAGTTATATATCAAATTCACCCATCTTAAAGTATGAATTACACAATGTAATTCTCTTTCTGACGGATTAAAATGGGGATTTTAATCTGTCTTTGTTTGTGTTATTCCGTATCCGATAATTCGGGAGTATTTTTAATTCTCTGATTATGGGTTGCCGGAATAAATGTACGTAATTGTACATATTTTGTACGGAGGTTATAATATGTCAGATATATACAAAGATTTAGCAGATGCCGTTATTTCACAAAACATTAACGGTACCGTTGAGAAAACAAAAGAAGCACTTGCATCCGGTAAACCCGCTCTTGACATCATTCAAAAAGGCCTTTCCGAAGGAATGAGAGTTGTCGGTGACAAATTCGAAAATGGAGAACTTTTCTTGCCCCAAATTATGATGTCGGCAAAAGCAATGAACAGCGCAATGGAAATTCTTCAACCGGAACTTGAAAAAGGCAGCGGCGGTGCCAGTGCCGGTGTTTGTATCTCTTTCGTCCAGGAAGGCGACATTCATGACATCGGAAACAGATTGGTTTCCACAATGCTTGGCGCAAACGGTTTTACGGTTAAAGTTCTCGGTGTCGACGTTGCAAACGAACTCGTCGTTGACGAAGTCAAAAAATCCGATGCTGACAAAGTTCTTCTCGTCGGCTCCGCATTGATGACAACATCCATGCTCGGTCAAAAAGACCTGATGAACTTAATCAACGAAGAAGGCGTCCGTGCAAAAGCAAAATGTATGTTCGGCGGCGCACCCGTTTCTAAAAGCTGGATCGACGAAATCGGCGCTGACGGAACTGCTGAAAACGCAGCCGAAGCGGTCGTTGTCGCAAAGAAAATTATGGCTTAAGGTGATTTAAATGGCATATACAAGATCAATTGACGCGTATGAGTTTTATAACCGTGCAAAAACCGGTGAAAAATGCTCACAAGATGACTGGGATTTAATGCACATTCCAATGAATGCAATGGAATTAAAACAAAAATACGGTTTGGATTTTAAAGGCGAATTTGTTCCGACAGACGCCGACATGACAGAAAAGCTTTTCAAAGCCGGTTTTGAAATGCTCCTCAATGCAGGTATATTTGTGACTGACACACAAAGAATCGTTAAATATACCGAAGATGAAATCTGGGATGCAATTAACAACCCGCAATATGAATTCCAACTCGGCTACGGCAGAGATGCAGTTCAAGTCAGAAAGAGAACAGTCGGCGACAAAAGAGGTCCGATTATTCAGGGCGGTCCGACAGGATCTCCTGTTTCCGAAGAGGTTTTCTTAAACATTCACATGAGTTACGCTCTTGAAAAAGAAGTCGACACTATCGTTAATGGTGTTTTGACATCTATTCGCGGCTACCCGCCTGTTCCGAACACACCGTTTGAAATCCTCGCGGCCAAAATGGAATCCCGTATCATTAAACAAGCAACCGCATACGCCGGTCGCCCGGGAATGGGTATATAGGGCCCCGAAACCTCACTCACTGCACAGGGTAACATCAGTGCAGACTGTGTCGGCGGCATGCAACACTATGACAGCCACGAAGTTTCTCAATTGAACGAACTTAAGATCGACCTCGATGCAATTTCCGTTATTGCTCACTACCACGGCAACAACGACATCATCATGGACGAACAAATGCCGATTTACGGCGGTTACGCGGGCGGTCTTGAAGAAACAGCAATTGTTGACGTTGCATCACACATCAACGCTTTCGTCATGTCCGGCGCAAGCTGGCACCTTGACGGTCCGGTCCACATCAGATGGGGTTCTACAAACACAAGAGAAACCCTCGCTGTTGCAGGATGGACATGTGCTGCCATCAGCAACCACACTGATTTCCTTGCAGGTAACCAATACTACCCGTGTGCAGGTCCGTGTACCGAAATGTGTTTCCTTGAATTGGCCGCACAAGCAGCAACCGACTCCGCATCAGGCAGAGAAATTCTCTCCGGTGTTGCAGCCGCAAAAGGTGTCGTAACTGACAAAACAACCGGTATGGAAGCCCGTATGATGGGAGAAGTTGCCAGAGCCGCAGCAGGTGTCGACATTGCCGAAATCAACAAGATTGTCGACAAAATCGTCGCCAGCTACGAAAAGAACTATGCAGCAGCACCCGCAGGCAAAACATTCCAAGAATGTTATGACCCCTTGACCGTTAAACCGACCGACGAACACGTCAAAGTTTATGAAGACGCTAAGAAGAAACTCGAAGGCTTCGGTCTTGTCTTCTAAGTTTGTGACAGGTCAGTTTTTACTCCATAACAAAAAAATCTGAACCGGATTCAAAGGCTGTTTTTAAAAACAGTTCTTTGAATCTCTTCATTTTTTTGTTTTCAGTTCAGTCCTTTTATTTATCTTTATTTCATTTTTTCTTTTTTTCAATATTATTTCATTTCTTCAATTTTATTTCATTTTTTCTTTATCCCTCTGAAAAATCCGTCTTTTTCATTTTTTGAATATTAACGGAAAAAGGGACAATGGAACATATGTCTAAAAAATTTCAAAAAGAACCGGTTATTTTAATCCAAAAAAAGACCACGGATGTATCAAATATTTTATTCAAAATATGATATTTCAGAAATGCTGAATTTCAAAAGCTGAATTTCAAAAAACAGAAAAAATCTTTAAATTTAAATGAGAAACGGGTTATATTTTTTGGATGTCGAAATGAAGTTTTCAATGACGATTTTTTAAAAGAAGTTTTTAAAATTTGAAAATGAAAAGCAGATATTTTAAATTTTTTGAGTTGCTTTAAATTTGCCACCCATTAGAGGGGTTTTAATTAAGCGACAATAAAGGAATCATTTTGAACCGATATTATGTTTTCTTTTAATTAAAAATCTCATTTTCTTTCATTCGTTCAATCAAACCGAGAAATTAATTTTTCCAATTGAATTCTTTCATTTGAAGCTTGGGACAATTTATAATCACATTTCGCAATTTCTGTAAATCGCTTTGCGGATTTATGCTCATCCTGATTTGATTTTTCTTCCGCAAGAATTGAATTTTTAAACCCCTCTAATATTTCATCTCCCGTCAGCCCGCCGTCAATGAGGAGATTGTCCAAATGGGTGCGCGCTTTTATGAAATTTTTATTATAAACCGTTGCCTGAAACAATTCATGTATTTCATCGTCTTCTTCTTCCAATCGGAAGTGCATTTGAATCATGCTGATTGTTAATTCCGTGCCGAGTTCTTTGGCTTCCATTAACGCGGTTTGCAGAGTTTCGATTGATTTTCCGACATTGCCGCCGGTTTCATAAGCAATTTCATAAAGAACGTCTTCGCAGACGGTAAATCCTTCTTTTTCAGAAATCGTTTTTAAAAACGGAACCAATTCTTCAGGAGAAATCGATCTAAAAAAAAGAGTCACGCCTCTTGAACGAAGGGGCGGAATTATTTTTGAAATGCTTTTTGAAGATAAAATAAAACGACACGTTTTGGAATATTTTTCCATAATGCGGCGCAACGCTTGTTGCGCTTCCATCGTGAGCGCTTCGGCCGAATCAATGCATATTATTTTATAATCCGCATTCATCGGAGCAATGGCCGCGTATTCATTGATGATATCTTTAAAGATTGAAATAATGCTTTTTTGAATTCTTTTCGGATCGTCCGTTCCAAGAATTCTAAAAAATCGCGGATCTCGGACCAAATAATTTTTTCCCTGTTCAAAAAAATCGGATGCGTTAAAATATGTGAAATTGAGCTCTTTTTCATCGCCGTATAATCGATGGGCAAGCGCGTTGGCCGCCGTCATTTTCCCGGAGTTTTCCGGACCGAAAAATATCAAATGAGGCAAAGACCCGGCCGCCGTTAAACTTTTCAATGTTTCAACAGCTTGGCGATTTCCGAGAATCTCCTCCAACATATTCGGGCGATATTTAAGAGTCCAAACATCTTTCATTTTTTTCTGTCCGTCCCAATTCTTAATGAATTAAACAACGAATGAGTTGAATCATATTGAATCTTTTCATTCGTTTCTTGTTTCATATTCGATTTATTTTTTTTTTTGTTTTTTTGTTTGTTTTTTTATTTGTTTTTTTGTTTGTTTTTCTTTTTTTGTTTTTTATTTGTTTTTTTATTTGTTTTTTATTTGTTTTTTTGTTTGTTTTTTTGTTTGTTTTTTTGTTTGTTTTTTTATTTGTTTTTTTATTTGTTTTTTTGTTTGTTTTTTTGTTTGTTTTTTT
>JAVESN010000111.1:0-4138 GCA_034006575.1 Methanimicrococcus sp. | reverse complement strand
TTTGTTTTTTTGTTTGTTTTTTTGTTTGTTTTTTTATTTGTTTTTTTGTTTGTTTTTTATTTGTTTTTTTATTTGTTTTTCTTTTTTTATTTAAATCTACTTTTTGTTTTCATTTTTTTTCATATTTAATCGTTTTTGACTTGTTTTTTATTTTGATTCTTTCGTTATTGAATTCTTTTTTGTTTTCGTTTCGATTTTTTTAATCCAATATATGTTCATCAACCATGCCGCGTTTTGTTAAAATATATCTCAAAACGGAGGAATAAGCCGGGCGAACGATTAAAACGCCGACAAAAACGCCGAGAATCGTCACGATTGCAAAACCTCTCAACGCGCTGAAACCGAATATGAAAATCGGAATCATCGCGACCAACGTTGTTACGGCCGCTCCGATAATAATCATAAACGCTTTTCCGATTCGAGCGGTATATACCTTATCCGACGGCGTTTTTCCTTCATGGACGACTTCTTCCGTAATGATGACCAAGTGATCGATTCCCGTTCCGATAACGGCAATGATTCCGGCAATGGATGCTAAATCTAATTCTTGCCGAATGAAAACGGACACCCCGAGAAGAATAATGACTTCAGACAAAGTGGCCGCCATCATCGGAATTGATATTTCAATCCGCCTGTATCGGTTGTAAACAATAAATGCGACGGCAATGACGGCCATGGCCGCTACCAAAATCGCGCCTTTCAAGAATCCCTGCCCGAGCGTGGCATCGACCTGTCCGGCATTCACAATCTCAACATTGACCGGAAGCGCGCCCGAGCGCAGGTGAATTAAAAGGGTTTTAGCTTCTTGGGACGAACCTGTTCCCGCTTGCCAAGCGCTGATCGGATAGGTCTTTAATTGTTCAGCGGCGCTTTGGCTGAGCGGCGCGCTGTAAACCACTTCATCGTCAAGCATCATAATCAAATTATGCGCATACGGATTCGTTGTCGCCCCCGTTTTAATGGCCGCTTGCTGCAATGCTTTTGCGCCCTCTTCGTTTAACGTAAACGGCACGTAATAAGCTCCGGTGGACTGATCATTGCCGACGACGCCGACGCTTTCAATCGCATCTCCGTAAAGGACATGCTCGGTTTCATTCCCATCCGTCTGAATTCGAATCTCAAATTTACCCGGAGTGGAAATTAATTCTCTGGCCTCCGCCAACTCCACGCCGGCAAAATCAATTTGAATATATTCGTTTCCGATTGCGCGAATCGGAAGGTCTTTGACGCCGAGACCGTTTCCGAGTTTGTTGTTTAAAACGTCAATGGTGGTTTGTACGGTTTCTTTGGTCGTTCCGTCTCGATAAATAAGATCGCCGGATGAATCCGCCATAATTTTTCCGTTGACGGATTTCATATATTGTCCGAGTTCTTCTTCGGTGGTCGCGGCTCGAATTTCATACTCCACGCCGTTTAAAAGCGAGAACGGCACGACTTCCGTATTGTATACTTGGGATAAATAAGATGTTATAAATCCGATTTTAGTGGACGTTATGTTGACTTCCGTCGGCGTTCCGGTGGAAACGTGGACATCGCTTGAAGAAAACATATATTCCAATTTGGTTTTATTGACGGGATCCGTTGTTTTGAATTTGACATAAGTCGATCCGTTTTCAAATTCATTTGAATTTGTGATTTCAATTCCGCTCGGGAATTCGTTTTTTGTCATTTGGATGACAATATCTCTCGGTTCGGCATCGACTTGGGCGACGGCGCCGTTTAACTTTAATGAAATGGTTGAACCGCCTTCAATTTGAAGACCGTAATGAATATTTGTCAGTCCGTTGTCCGAACTCCACGGTCCGAAGGGAACGAATATTAAAACAAAAGCGATTAAAAGGGCCGTTATGAGTAAAACCACCTTAAAATCTTTGTAAAGAGGCTGTTCTTTCTTTTCTTCCATCATGCGCGTCTGCCTCCTTTATTCAATCTTCTTTTGGATTTTGTCATATACATTCGAAGAATGCCGGTGTTTAAAAACCACGTGTTAAAGATGTCGGCCAATAAACCGATTAAAACGATGAGCGATATTTCCGCAATAATCGGAATGGGTGGAATTCCGGGGATGATGTAATGCGCAAAAGTGGAAACCAAGTACATCACCAAAAAGGCGGTCGCGGTCGTCGTTGTCATTAACATTCCGGTGCGCATCGAACTTGCGATTTTATCCTCCAGGTTCCCGCTTCTTTTAAGAACTTTATTTGTCAACAATATGTCGCTATCAACGGAGTAACCGATTAACATTAAAAGCGCGGCAAGTGTTCCAAGCGTCAACTCAATCCCGAATATATTCATAAACGCAATCGGGATAATGATGTCTGAAGCTGCCGAGAGAAGCATCGCCAATGAGGGGACAACTTTTTTAAACATGATAAATACGACAACGGAAATTCCGATAAAAGAGAGAATAACGGCGTAAAACGCCTTTGTTTGCAATTCTTTACTGTATATCGGGGAAATTTGTTGCTCTTCAATCTCTTTAAACGCGGAATTGCCGTGAATTAAATTTTCCAGCGTTTGAAGTTCTTCCGTTTCCATCATGCTGAATTGTAAGACAACGCGGCTTCCCGTGATTCGTATATCGTTTAACGGATAATCCGAAAACATTTCTTGAAGTTGTTCTTCCGTTAAGTTTGTCGTTGCCGAAAACTGCGTTCCGCCGACAAAATCCATCCCCAGAGACACCGGACTTCCGGTTTGAAGTGTCGCGACAGCGATAATTATAAGCGCAATCGCCAAAAACGCTAACGGAATCGCGATTAGTTTTTTATCATCCGTTTTTTGAACAAACGGGTGCAGATAGTGATAAAGTTCAAATTTCATATTTTTTCCATCTTCTTTTCTTGATGTTTCCTATTTTTTATCCCGTTTTTATGAATTCATTTCCGTTTCCATTAACTTCGTCATCTTATTAATTTGTTTTTTTCGTTTTTCATTTTATTTGGTTTTGAATGGCTTCGTTTTTTTATTTTTTTGATTTGTTTGTTTCGTTTTGGTTTTTCTTTTTCACTTATTTTTGTTTTCTCTTCTCTTTTTGAATTCTGTTTTGATAAAAGAATGTTTTATTTAGTTTTCAAGTGATTTATATATCTTTGTTTCCTTTGTTCCTTTATGTCTGAGGAATCTTCAAGTCACCGGAGATTGACGGCGGATGAATATTTTGTTGAGATTGCCGAAACGGTTTCTAAACGTTCGACTTGTCTTCGAAATAAAGTCGGCGCCGTTATCGTTCGCGACAATCGTATTTTAACGACCGGCTACAACGGCGCGCCCAGAGGCCTTGCGCATTGTTTGGATATCGGTTGTATCCGAAACCAGCAAAACATCCCGTCCGGAACGATGCATGAAAAATGCCGCGCGGTTCACGCCGAGCAAAACGCCATCATTCAAGCCGCGGTTCACGGGGTTCAAACCTCCGGCGCAACGCTTTACTGCACGCATCAACCTTGTATTCTTTGCACAAAAATGATTATAAACGCCGGAATTAAACACGTCGTTTTCGTCAAAGCGTACCCCGACCCGGATTCGATGGCGTTCTTCGAAGAAGCCGGCGTTTGGGTTGAACAGTATCATCCCAAAGATTAATTTTTTTCAGTGTTTTTTATTTTCCTTTTTTTCATTTTTTCAGTATTTCATTATTTTTCATTTTTACTATTTTCTGTTTTCATTTTCATTTCAATTCTCTATCTTTATGTCTCTTGGAAATCCCAAATAACGACCGCTAATTTTCGATTTTTTTGCAAGCGCAGCGAGTAAAAAAATCGGAAATTTGCGGATTGACACAAAAAATATCAAATAAAAAATCACGGCCTGTTTTTTCATTATTATTTTTTTAAAAAATCGCGGTTTTGCTGTTTGGGCGCGTCTATTTTAAATTCGTTATTTTTCCATCCGTTTTTTTAGTTTGTCGCTCGCATCTGCATTTCAGCTTGCGCTTGCATCTGTATTTCAGCTTGCCGCGCTTGCGTCTGCATTTCAGCTTGCCGCTTGCATCTGCATTTCAGCTTGCCGCGCTTGCATCTGCATTTCAGCTTGCCGCTTGCATCTGCATTTCAGCTTGCCGCTTGCATCTGCATTTCAGCTTGCCGCTTGCATCTGCATTTCAGCTTGCCGCTTGCATCTGCATTTCAGCTTGCCG